>JALSQA010000322.1 GCA_026985685.1 Campylobacterales bacterium
GTAGATTTAGCTGAAGCGATAGCAGAGATCATACACAAACAGATAAGATTAGAGTTAAATATCGCAGAAAAAGAGGGTCATAGTCTAAGGGATGTCAAGATGACAAGATATCACGGATGTCGTTATTCATTTGGATATGCAGCTTGTCCTGATCTATCCATGAATAAAGAGCTTTTTTCTCTACTAAAACCCCAAGAGTTTGGAATAGAGTTAGGAGAAACATTTCAAATGCACCCAGAACAGACTACAAGTGCATTGGTAGTACACCATCCACAGGCATTGTATTTTGCTATCTGATGGTGTCAATTAACATATTTGTTACAATAATAGCATGAAGATACCATTTGGAAAATATAAAAATAAAAATATCGAAGTTTTAGCTGATGATTTGGGTTATGCAAAGTGGATGCTAGAGCAGGATTGGGTAGGGCAGAAGTATCCAGAGCTTTTTGAAGAGATAAAAAATCTTTCAAAACAGAGCTCTTCAAATTTAGCAGAAAAATCACTAAAAGCAAAAGAAAACATTCTTCTGTCAATAGCACTGAAAAAAGAAAAGATAGAAAAATATGATGAGTATCCGCTATCACTTCCTGTCGTAAAAAACCTTGAAAGGACATTGCTACATCCACACGTGACATATATCGTCGGGGAAAATGGTAGTGGAAAATCTACTCTTCTTGAAGCATTGGCTATCACACAAGGATTCAACCCAGAAGGAGGGACGGTAAATTTCACATTTTCAACACGCCCCTCTCATTCATCATTACACGAGTATCTTCGCATCGCCAAAACAGGCAAAAGGGCACAGAATGGTTTTTTTCTAAGAGCAGAAAGTTTTTTCAATGTTTCAACACAGATAGAAGAGCTAGGAGTAGAAAAATCATACGGTGGAAAATCTCTACATGAACTCTCCCACGGCGAGTCTTTTTTAGCTCTTATTCAAAACCGTTTTGGTGCAAATGGACTCTATATACTAGATGAACCAGAAGCAGCACTATCACCACAAAGACAGATGACAATCTTGACATTGATACATGAACTCATCAAACAAGGTTCACAGTTTATCATCTCCACACATTCACCCATACTGCTATCGTATCCAAGTAGTATAATTTATGAGATAAGAGAAAATGGCTTAGTGAAGACAACATACGAAGAAACCCAGACTTTTGACATATCTAAAAGATTTATAAATGATTATAAAAAAATGTTAGAGTTGCTTTTGTCGGGATAGTGTATAAAACTATGGCTTTACTACCATTTGCTGTACGAGTGCATGTGATTTTGATGTGTTTTATTTAGCCTCATTTGCATTCCTGATTTGACTGAACAAACTGATAAATCTCTCTCCTTGCTTCAGTCCAGAATAGTGCCGGAGAATCTAGTTTTTTTACTCTATCCATTTCTTGTGGACTGAATGATTTATATTCAACCTTATATCGCTCTCGATAGTCAACCTGCATCGCCACACCTTCATCAAACCAAGTCGGGATTTTTCGATATCTCCAGTAACCTAATACTTCTCTCATTTGTGCATGCATCAATTCATGAGAGAGTAAATCAAGACTATGTGTTTGATTGCTTACCACTACATACTCTTCCCACGGCAGTGCAAATGCTTTTGCAGGAAAGACCCCTAACCCATATTTTCTAGCATTTTTTGCTGTTGCGGTTATAACAATTACGGGAGAGGCACCAAATGAGCCATATTTGTTTCTTATCCTCTCTTTTGCTTCATATATCAAATCTAGAATAGCCTTATATTCACTTTTTTTGAGTGCTGGATCTACATAGAGTTTTTTTGAGATATTATTGAAATTAGAATACTTGATTGTCGAGAGCCAGAAAACATGCGAATAAGCAAACGAAGTGCTCGCAAATACTAATATAGTAATCCCTGTTACTATTCTTGCTAATTTCTTCATTCAACTACTCCTGTTGTTATATCTTTAGATACCTTTCAATGTCAAGTGAGCCATGAAAGACTGCATACGCCAGAGTCCTTCGAACAGCCAGCTGGTTTATATTTGGACTTTTTTTAGCACTAAAAAGTAAAGAATTAAGCTTTGACCCTCTATTTTTTTAGG
>JALSQA010000323.1 GCA_026985685.1 Campylobacterales bacterium
AAGAGCAAAAGATTTTAATCCCACTTTTCCTAAAGCACTAATATCTCCAATCCCTAAAACACCAGAGATCAAAGAGAAAAGTACCAATGGCACAACAAGCATTTTCAACGCTGTGATGAACATTTTTCCCACGATAAAGAAAAGTCCATTTACGATATAGTCTCCAACAAACGTACCTTCAGCATTTAAAGCAGAAAAATTAATCACAAGACCTACTAATATACCCAATGCCATACCAATCAGTACTTTGGTAGTAAGAGTCATCTTTTTTGATTCATTCATAATTACTCCTAATATAACTAAAACATATCTTACCACAAACAATCTATCACAAGGTATAAAACTTGCTTTATCTTTATACACGAACTATTTACAAACTTTGAGTATAATCTCATCAAAATATCACGGAGAATTAGATGAAAAAAACATTGCTGATACTATTTATACTGATATCATCACTATTTGCAGGTTTTGAAAAGATGGATGTATTAAGTCCAGAAGATGCTTTCAATGTCCAGGCTGCACAAAAAGGTGATATGATTCAAACGACTATCAAACTAGGTGACAAAATCTACGTTTATGATGAATATCTCAAATACCACATCATAAAACCAAAAGAAGTTGATCTTGACAAAGATATCAAACGTCCAAAACCTGAAAATTTTCATGATTTCATCGTACACAGAGGTAAAGATATAAAAGTCAATATTCCTCTATCTTTGATCAAAGAAAAAGTAGGAGATGGTAAATTTACCCTTCAAATCGATTATCAAGGTTGTTCTGAAAAAGGACTTTGTTATCAGCCACTACATAAAACATTTACATTTTCAACCAAAAATTCGACTGCTCAAACAGCCACAAAAACAACTCCTGTAAAACAAACCCCAGCACAGGATGTATCTGAAGAAGATCAAATCGTAAATGCACTCAAAGGTGGTTCACTTCTAACTATCCTTAGCCTGTTTTTCGGTTTTGGACTACTTTTGTCTTTGACTCCTTGTATCTTTCCTATGATTCCTATCCTCTCTTCTATCATTGTCTCACAATCGACACAAGATAAGCAGATGAGTGTTTCAAGAGGATTGTTTCTCTCAAGTGTCTATGTCCTATCCATGGCCGTTGCTTATACCATAGCTGGAGTGATGGCAGGACTTTTTGGAGCAAATATCCAAACAGCTCTCCAGAATCCTTGGGTACTTAGTTTATTTGCCCTGCTCTTTGTTGCTTTGGCATTTTCTATGTTTGGGTACTATGAGATACAGCTTCCACAGGCATTGCAGAGTAAAATCACCAAAACTTCAGACTCTGCAAAAGGCAAAGGTGGACTTTTGGGTGTAGCTATCATGGGCTTTTTATCCGCTTTGATTGTAGGACCTTGTGTTGCACCTGCCCTGGCTGGTGCATTGGTTTATATCGGTCAAACAGGTGATGCTTTACTTGGTGGGGCTGCTTTATTTGTCATGAGCCTTGGTATGGGTGTACCTCTTTTGATCGTAGGAGCTGGTGCAGGTAAATTTATGCCTCGTCCTGGAGGATGGATGACTTTAGTTTCTCAAATATTTGGTGTAGTCATGTTAGGTGTAGCTATCTGGATGTTAGAACGTATCATACCACCGGCAGTGACACTTTTCCTATGGGGTCTTTTATTTAGTGGAAGTGCTATTTATATGGGTGCATTAGAACCTTTTAAAGAGGGAATTGCAAATGAAAAGAAATTGATTAAAGTATTTGGTATCGTTTTGTTACTTATTGGTCTTTTAGAGATAGTAGGAGCATTTACAGGTGCGAGTAATCCTCTGAAACCATTGGAAAAACTTACATCTTCAACCGTGCTAAATAGTGAAACTACTACACAAAATAAAACACAGTTCAAAATCATCAAAAATATCGCTCAGCTAAAAGAAGCAGTAAAAAACAGTAAGAAACCAGTTATGCTTGATTTCAGTGCTGACTGGTGTGCGGCTTGTAAAGAGTTAGAACACAATACTTTTTCAAACCAAAAAGTAGAAAAGTTGATGTCAAATTTTACCCTATTACGTGCAGATGTGACACAAAACAGTGATGAAGACA
>JALSQA010000324.1 GCA_026985685.1 Campylobacterales bacterium
TCGATAAAATACGCTTTGTAAGTAGTGGTACAGAAGCAGTGATGAGTGCTATACGACTTGCCAGAGGTTTTACAGGAGAGGATAATATCATCAAATTTGAGGGATGTTATCATGGGCATAGTGATTCACTACTGGTTCAGGCAGGAAGTGGGGCAGTGACATTTGGTACACCTTCATCACCAGGAGTACCAGCTGATTTGACAAAGCATACTTTACTGGCAAAATATAATGATATACATAGTGTTCAAGAATGTTTTGAGAGTGCACAGGGGAAAATAGCTTGTATTATTATCGAGCCAATTGCAGGAAACATGGGATTGGTTCCCGCAGATGAAACTTTTTTACAAGAGCTTAGAAGTTTATGTGACAAAAATGGTGCATTGTTGATTTTTGATGAGGTTATGAGTGGCTTTAGGGCATCTTTAAGAGGAGCACAAGGTATTAGTTCAGTAAAGCCTGATATGGTTACACTTGGTAAAGTTATAGGTGGGGGAATGCCTGTGGGAGCTTTTGGAGCTAGAGAAGAGATCATGAACAAACTATCACCCGATGGTCCAGTATACCAGGCAGGTACACTTAGCGGTAATCCTGTAGCTATGAATGCTGGATTGGCTTCATTGAAAAAACTAAAAAAAGATCCTTCGATTTATACAGCACTTGAACAAAAAGCGACACGTTTGGTGGAAGGTTTTAAAGAAGGGGCACAAAATGTGGGTATATCTTTACAAGTAGATGTGAGAGGTAGTATGTTTGGTTTCTTCTTCAATGAAAATGAAGTAAAAAACTTTGATGATGCTCTCAAGAGTGATACAAATATGTTTGCATCGTTTCACCAAAAGATGCTAGAAGAGGGTGTTTATTTGGCGTGTAGTCAATTTGAAACAGGTTTTATCTCTACTGTTATGAGTGATGAGATGATTGATGAAGTGATCGCAAAAGCAAATAAAGTATTTAAAGAGATGGTATGAGTGAAACACAAAAAAATAAAGCTCCAAAATATAAAAAGTTTATAGATGGAGCTGAGCAACTCTCTTTGGGTGTTTCGATAGTAGTTGCTATTCTTATTGGTGTTGGGCTTGGTATTTTGATGAGAAAATATTTTGGTTATGAGTGGCTCTTTTGGCTTGGTGTTTTTTGGGGTTTGGCTGCTGCTTTTTTAAATATAAAAAGAGCTTATCAAAAACAGAAAAAAGAGTTAGATGCCCTTAAAGATGATCCAAAATATAAGCACTACAATCAAATAGATGACGATGACGAGGATGAAAAATATTAAAAAGTTAATTTATTGGATGATCGTAGCTGATCTCTTTTTGGTTGCATTTTCACTTACAAAAGGTATCTCATGGCTTATTAGTTCTCAGACTGCATTTGTTAGTTCTTTGATTGTTACGCTGAGTTCTTTTTATGCTTATAAACGTATGATAGATCAGAAGATAAAGATAGGTGATATTCCTCCAGAAGATAGAGATGAATTGGATATCATAGAAGATAAACATGAACTTTACGAGGATGAAAATGAAGAGGTAGATCTTAAAACGGTTATCAAAGAGGAGAGAGCAAAGATAGGTGGTATCAAAAACAGTGCCCAAAATGTAGCCAAAACCATAACAGCACTTATCTCACCTCTTAGACTTGCGGCTTATCTTTTTTTGATCATGGGCTTTTTATATATTAATCGTCACGGCTTTTTAGAGATTTGGGGATATATACTGGGATTGTTGATAGTACCAATTGTTGCGATGATTGTGCAGATATGAATTTTTACACTACTTTAGATACAAATATATGTAAATTTTAAATTATTTTTTGTGTATATAATTAAAGATATTATCTTTGATTAGTACCATTTCATCAAAAACATTCATAGCCATGATTATTCCTTCTATGACTTCATCTTCATTATTTGGATATTCATGAGTTAGTCTATTTCGTAATTTTCTATACTCCATCCAGTCATAGGACTCTTTTACAATATCAAATTTTTCTAATTTATCTAATACATCTAGTAAAGACATATTATCTTTATATTCTCCAATTTCATTTAAAAAAACTTTAAATAATTTTTCACCCATAAGGTCTTGTAGTTTGATAAATCTATATATGAAAGTATCAATAGTTTTGATTTTTTCAAAATTATCAAAAATCTCACTATCAATAACATTCCATTCTTTTATCTCGCTTCGTGCTGCGTTAGCCCTTTTTTGGTGTAGCTCAACTTTTTCAAAAATATCATCTATCACAATACTATCCCTTCTTTAAAAATAGTTGCAAATATAGATTTTTCTTTTGTATTTGGTGCTTTCAAAACTAAATCTACTTTCCTCTCTACACCACATAGCTCTATCTGTGTCAATATTTCTAGCTGATTTTTGAGTGTAATATTTTGATTTGTTTGTACGAAAATATCTATATCTCCACCTCTTTTATCGTCATAAACACGACTACCAAAAAGCATGATCTTTGCATCAGGTATATGCTTAGTAATCACTTTTTTGATAATAGATACTTCACTTTCAGATAGTCTCATATAAACTATTCCTTCACTTCTTGTTTGATAATTATACCACAAGAGAAATTTTATTACCTCACTATGTAAATCATGTGAGGCTAAAGTCATTTATTAACAATCAAATTCTTGACATAAAGAGATTTTAATTTTCTTATATACTTCATCTTTTAATAAGGCTATTTTATGTTCATCCAAAATGATACTTCTATCTATCGCTGTTAGTTTAGGTACAATAATTATAGAATCTTTTTTAAGGTTTCCCTCTTCTAAATCATCATTCGTGATTATGATACCTTTTCTTTTTAAGTTTGTAGTAAGAGGCAAAACTAATAGATCTGATTTATCTAAAGTTTTAAAGACTAAAACAGGTCGTCCTTTAAATGTTTTGAAGTCAGAATATGGCATATGTATAAAATATATACCACCTACCATGTCGAATAATCCTCATCATCGTAGTTATGTTTACTTAAACCTATAGATATTTTTCCAAAGTTATCTAGTTCCTCTTCTTTCCAATATTCCCATCTACTATTATTAGCATTTTCTTCTATGGCTTTTAGTCGATTATACTCTTTTGTAGAAATCACTACGATTTCCAAGTGATTATTTTTAAGGATACCTATTTTTTCTAAAGTATTGTCCTTTATTTTTTTGGAAAGTGTGCCTATTTGTTTTGTGAAATCTGTGATGGAAAAAAGCTCATTTTCAGAGTATCGTACCATAATTTATCCTTTAATTTAGTGGTAGATTAACATGTAAATATTATAGTATATTTAGATTAAATAAATATGAAGTTATATTTTAGGTTTTATAGATAGAAACTCTAATGATTATTCTTTGTAGATTTAATATATAAAATATATAGAAAGCACAGATATAAAGAAACCAAAGGCTTCTTTATTCTTCGATGTAGTTTTTAAGTTTTCTTCCTACTTTTGGGTGTTTTAGTTTTTTGATTGCTGAGTTTTCTATCTGTCTTACACGCTCTCTTGTGACGTTAAGCTCTTTGCCTATTTCTTCTAAGGTTCTGTCACTTTCATCGTTTAACAGTCCAAAACGCATTCTTACTACGGCTCGTTCACGTTCATTTAATTGATCTAGGACATCATCTATTTGGTGTTTTAGGTCATTTTTTAGCATGAACTCTATCGGTGCTACGGATTTTTTATCTTCTACAAAATCTCCAAATTTTCCATCGTCTTCATTTCCTATTGGAGCTTCGAGAGATATTGGTTCTTTTGTGATTTTGATTACATTTTTGACTTTGTCTACACTCAAGCCAACTTCTTCAGCGATTTGGTCTAGGTCTGGTTCTTTACCAAATTCCTGAAGGTGTTTTCTTGTGATTTTATTGATACGGTTTATTGTCTCGATCATGTGGATTGGGATACGAATTGTTTTAGCTTGATCGGCGATAGCACGGCTTATTGCCTGACGAATCCACCAAGTAGCATAAGTAGAAAATTTGTAGCCTTTTTTGTATTCAAATTTATCTACGGCTTTCATTAAACCGATATTTCCTTCTTGAATGAGATCTAAAAATGGAAGACCTCTGTTTGTATATCGTTTTGCGATAGATACAACCAATCTCAGGTTTGATTTTGACATTCTGGTTTTTGCTTTATCTGCGATAGCTTTACCACGTTTGATCTGTTCTAGTATCTCTTTTAAGCGTTCTGGCTCAAGATCAAAACTATCTTTACTGGCTTCTTTTGTTTGGAAAAGCTTTTTTATCTCCATGTATGTAGAAACCATAGTTGCTTCTGGAACAGATGCCAAAACATCCTCTTTACTCATGTTAGTGATGTTTTCGAGAATTTTTTTATGATTTTCTTTTAATGTATCATTGAAAAGTGGCAATTTATATTCTAGTTTTTTAAGTTCTCTGTCAAAGCTATCATCAGTTTTGAGTGCTGTTTCCATAGATTTTACAAGTTCATTTATCAATTTACTTGTAGGACCTAAATCCATCAGTTTCTCTTTAAGGATTTTCTTTTTGTATGCTAATGCAAGAAGGTGTTGAATTTTTTCTTCTTCGGATGCATTTTCATCTAACTCTATTGAAGATACTTTTACCCAGTCTTTTTTTGCTTTTTCGAGAGCTTTGAAGCTGTCATTGACTTTTTTCTCACGTTTATTATCACCTTTTTTTACAGGTGTATCATCACTCTCTTCTTCACTTTCTTCCTCTTGAGCTTCACTCTCATCATCAAAGTTTTTGAAAAGCTCTTTTACCCGTCTTTCACGATTGATTAATGCTTCTTTATAATCAAGAATAAAATCGATCAGATAAGATACAGAACAAAAAGCATCGATAATGATATCTTCACCAAGTTCTATTTTTTTACTGATCTCTATCTCTTCTTCTTTAGTTAAAAGTGGTACCTGTCCCATCTCTCTTAGGTACATACGAACAGGCGAATCACTTCTTGACCACTCTAAAAGTTCTTTTTCTTTAGCTAAGTCAAATTCATTTTCAAGTGCTTCATCTTGTAACTTTTGACGCTCTTCTTCACGTTGCTGTGCCTCTTGGATATTCTTGATTTTAGCAATTTCAGCAGAAGATACGATTTTTACATTATATTTTTGAAGTAATGAGAGGACTTTTTTTGCATTACTCGCAGTAGGTTGTTTTGGAAACAGTTCCATAAGTTGTTCATAAGTGACATAGTCGTCTTTATGGGTGCTAAACAGCTCTTCAAGTGCTTTGTTTAATTCTTTTGCAGTCATATTGCAGTGATCCCCTCGGTGTCATTTTAGAAAGAAGTCAAAAAAAATTTCGCCTTTTTACTGTTGACTGTAATTTAAGGCAATAATTATACCCAAAAATGCTTATATGCATATTAATATATTAAATATATTTAAAAAGTTAAAAATTGACTCTGCTTTTTTTGCTGGTTATGTAAAAAATAGTTTTTTCTAAACTATTGGCACGCTTTATGCTACTTGTTCTATATTACTGCATAAAAGTAGATTTTTAAGGCTTAAATGCAGTAATAAAATAAACAATGAGGTTGATTATGCAAAGTGGCTATTATCAAGTTACTGGAGCGATGGTTACACAGTTTAATAAACTTGATGTAATCTCCCAAAACCTTGCCAATGTCAATACTTCTGGTTTTAAAAGAGAAGGTGTGGTTATCGGAGATTTTGAACGTCTTTTCCAGGAAAAACGTGATGAATTGCCTTTAAAAAACAACACAAAAGAAGCAGCAAAGTTTTTTAATCGTTCAGTTAACAGAACACCTCGTATTGTTGATCAGTTTACGGATTTTTCATCTATGACATTAAAACATAGTGGTAATCCGCTTGATTTTGCACTTAAAGAGCCTGATCTGTTTTTTGCTGTACAAACACCTCAAGGTGTACGTTTGACACAGCAAAGCAATTTTAATATAAATGCACAAGGTGAGATAGTCACCAAAGAGGGTTACAAATTGTTACCTGAAAATTTTTTAGATACAACAAATCGTAACATTCATGTACCTAAAGGAAGAGCTTTAAATCTTGCACAAGATGGTACATTAAGTGTCGATGATAATAAAATCGATAAAATTTTTATCGCAAGAGTTAAAAATACAAATCTCTTACATAAAGAGGGTGATACATTGTACAAAATGGATAATATTGAAAATAATAGTATCCAAGTTAATGATAATGGCACTTATGTAAAACAGGGATTTATACAAATGAGTAATGTAAATGCAGTCGAAGAGATGGTTTCATTGATCGAAACTAATAGGCTTGTTGAAATGTATCAGCGTGTTATGACAACGCAAATGGATGACTTAAACAAAGATGCAATTACCAAGCTTGCAACGACAAGAGCATAAGGAGAGTAGGTTATGATTAGATCATTATATACAGCAGCGACGGGGATGTTGGCACAGCAGACACAAATAGATACAACATCTAATAATATTGCCAATGTCAATACCATCGGATATAAAAAACAGCGTGCTGAATTTGCAGATTTGTTTTATCAAGTCATGGAGTATGCTGGAGTTGGATCTGGAACGACATTAGGATCACCTACTGGTATAGAAGTGGGTCTTGGAGTACGTCCAACTGCTATTACAAAGCAGTTTACTCAAGGTAACTTCAAAGAGACTGGTAATAATTTAGACATGGCAATTACTGGAAACGGCTTTTTCCAGATAGAATTGCCAGATGGTAGTACAGCATATACAAGAAATGGTGCATTTAAGGTAGATGGAAACGGAACTATGGTAAATAGCGATGGATACAAACTATTACCTGAAATCACTATCCCGCCAAATACCGTGACAGTGGCTATAGGGACAGATGGAACAGTTTCTGTTTTACAGGCAGGGGATACAGAACCAAACCAAGTCGGACAGATAGAATTAGCAAACTTTATCAATCCTGCTGGCTTACATTCGCTAGGTGATAACAATTATATTCAAACAGTTGCTTCTGGTGATGTGGTGACTGGAACAGCGGGTCTGGAAGGACTTGGACAGATCAAACAAGGGTTTGTTGAGATGAGTAACGTTCAACTTGTTGAAGAAATGACCGATTTAATAACAGGACAGCGTGCTTATGAGGCAAACTCTAAAGCTATTACAACATCGGATGAGATGTTGCAAACAGTTAATCAATTAAAACGATAAAGGAACACCATGATAGATAATTATATGATTGCTTTTTTAGGAATAAGCGGGATAGTTTTTTATATTGGAATTAGTTTGCTCTTTAAATCTTTAGGGGTAAATGAGCTTGAAGAGACAGAAGAAGGCATAAGCGTACAACAACAATAAAAACGAATTAAATATCAACTTTTACATACTTTTGTGGTTTTTTCGCTAAAATACGCCCAAAACCCACAAAGGTATGTTACAATGAACATTATTACAGGCAATGTCTGGAAATTTGGTGATAATATCGATACAGATCTTATCATCGCAGCACGCTACTTAAATACATCTGATCCTCACAAACTTGCACAACACGTGATGGAAGATGCTGACCCTCAATTTATCTCGAAACTACAACCTGGTGATATCATCGTTGCTGGTGAAAACTTTGGATGCGGCAGCAGTCGTGAACACGCTCCAATCGCACTTAAAGCAGCAGGTGTAAGTGCTATCGTCGCTAAGAGTTTTGCACGTATTTTTTATAGAAATGCTTTTAACATGGGATTAGCTATATTTGAATTACCTCAAAGTGATGAGATTGATGAAGGAAACTTAATCAAAATCGATCTTGACAACGGTGAGATCATAGATATGGATAAAAAGCAAACATTCTCTTTTACACCTATTCCTCCTTTTATGCAAGAGTTGATTCAAAGTGGTGGCTTGATAAATTTTGCAAAAGCAGAAATGATGCAGGAGAATAACTAATATGGCAAAATATAAAATAGCAGTTATCAAAGGTGATGGTGTAGGCCCTGAAATCATAGATGAAGCAATTAAAGTTTTAGATGCATTGGCATCGGTATGTGATTTTGATTTTAGTTATAAAGAGTTGTTGATGGGTGGTAATGCTTATGAAATTACAGGTGATCCACTACCTCAGGAGACTATAGATGGATGTTTAGAGTGTGATGCCGTGTTATTTGGTGCAATCGGTGGTGAACAATGGGATTCATTGCCAAGAGACAAAAGACCAGAAAGCGGACTTTTGAGACTACGAGCTGCACTTGATTTGTATGCAAATTATCGTCCGGTAAAAGTTTATGATGAACTTATTGAAGCTAGTACACTAAAAAGTGAAGTTATCGAGGGTGTTGATCTATTGGTTATGCGTGAATTAACTGGTGGTATCTATTTTGGACAACCAAGAGAACGTAGGGAAGATAAAGCATTTAATACTATGGTTTATACCAAAGATGAAGTTGTTCGTATTGCAAAAGAGGCTTTTGAATCTGCTTTAAGAAGAGATAAACGTGTCTGTTCAGTAGATAAAGCAAATGTCCTGGAAGTGAGCCAGTTTTGGAGAAATATAGTAGAAGAAGTGGCAAAAGAGTATCCAGAGGTAACATTAACACATATGTATGTAGATAATGCAGCGATGCAATTGGTACGAAATCCAAAGCAGTTTGATGTGATTTTGACTTCAAATATTTTTGGAGATATTTTGAGTGATGAAGCAAGTATGCTTAGTGGTTCTATAGGCTTGTTACCTTCTGCATCAGTAGGTGGAAAAGTAGGATTATATGAACCAATTCATGGTTCTGCTCCTGATATCGCAGGGCAGGGGATTGCAAATCCTATCGCAACTATAGCAAGTGCGGCTATGATGCTTCGTTTTGCTTTAGGTGAAGAAGAAGCAGCCAACAAGATCGATCAAGCTATAGAAAAAGTTTTAAGAGAAGGCTATCGTACTAAGGATATC
>JALSQA010000325.1 GCA_026985685.1 Campylobacterales bacterium
AATTACAACAAGTCTCACCGCTACAACCGATAAGTAATATCGCAAGTGATAAAACAGATCCTACTAAATACAACATTTTTTCTCCTTTTGTATATAAATGAAATATATTTAATTTAAGTATAATGACAAGATGTGTCAAAGTTGTGTCAATACTCTTAAATAAATTTAATTTAATTTAAAAAAAGCAAGAAGTGTGCCAACTTTAGTAAAGCCCTATATAGCTATGGTTTTAGCACTATACCCAATCCCTCTAAAAGCCTTAAGGCTTCAAATCTGTTAAATTGTGCTCGGGTTATTTTATTTTGACGTATGTCAATATCAAAATTTTTACTATCTGTGAAGTTAGCCTCTGTGAGATTCGTATTTCTAAAGAGTGCCTTGGAAAAATCTGTATTAGAGAGGTTTGACTGGGTTAAGTTTGCTTCTCTAAAGTCAACATCACTTGCATTACATTCGATAATTTTCCACTTAGACATATCTATTCCCCAAAAAGAAGAACTTTGTAGTGTAGAGTTTTCAAATATAAGTGGAAGTCTTACCAGAGCACTCCAATCTGCTCTACTCCAGTCGATGCCGATTAATTTAGAAGAAGAAAAGCGACAGGCGGAAAATTTTGTATCAAGAAGATTTGCGAGTGTCAAATCACATGATTTGAAATGACACTCACTAAAGATTGAGGATTTAAACTCTGTTTGCCTAAAATCACATCCCTCAAATGTACAAGCTTCAAACTCAGTATTTGAAATTTCTGAATTTGTACAAGAAAGATTGCAAAAAGTTTCAGCAAAATTATCTGCATCAAACATATAAGCTAATCATCCTCCACCAACAAAATGTAAAAACTCTACCTTATCACCCTCTTTGAGTTGGTGTGAGTGCCAGTTTTCTTTTTTAACAACTTCCATGTTGACTGCACTTGCCATGGTTTTATCAATAATGCCAAGTTCTTTTAACAACATCTCTATGGTAGTGTTTTCCTCTACTGTTTTCTCTTCCCCATTTACTATGATATGTAACATAGCTTACCCCTTACGAAATACCACACCTTTAAAACGCTCACCCAAAAAAGTAGGGTCTATGAGCATTTTGGCACGGTTTAATTCTGCTTGATATGTTTTTTCATCAGCATTTTGACGCAACATTTCCAGCAAATCAATGATACCAAAATTTACCAGCATTGCCAACTGTGTTTGATAAAGATGCATAGATGCACCATTTTGTTTATAAGCATCTATCAAATGATTAAAATGGACATCATAAGTTATGTCACTTTTTTGATATAACTGTTTTAGTGATATATCTTTTGGTTTTTCTGCTTCATCTTTGACAAAATCTGTCAAAGCAAAAAATGGAATGGATTGGTGTTTGTGATATAAACGAATAGAATAATCAACTCTAGGTTCTAAATCTCCATAATCAAAAGTGACAAATTCATACCTATCAAATGCCTCTGCCATAGCTTTAGCAAAATCTTCATAACCTCTGGCAACTTCACCTTTTTTCAATCCATACTTTTGGACAATCTCTTTTGTAAAATCATCTTGTTTGTCAAAGATGAAATCATCGTCACTTTTGTGATATAACATCTTATCATCTTCTATCAGCTCACATGAAAAGGCATCAAATATTTCATTTGCGATGACAAAAGCATCAGGAATTTTTACTTGTGATAAATCATCATATATTTCAAGATCTATTACATCACCAAAAGCCTCTGTGAAGTATTTTTTCTGGGCTTTTTGATTTTCTTGCTGAGGTTCAATGATAGCAAATTTCAATGTTTCCAATAAAGATGGTTTTAGTGTATAAATAAATTGTACGATATCTGCTAAAAGATATCCCTGATGTGCACCAATCTCTACAATAGTGCTATTTGAAGGTAAAAATCCCTCTTCTATCACATCTATTAATCTTTTTGCGATAGATCCACCAAAAAACATACTCGAACTTACTGAAGTATAAAAATCTCCCTCTTTTCCAATGGTGCGAAACTTTGTATAGTATCCATCTTCACCGTAAAGCCAGTCTTGCATATAGTGACTAAAGGAGTGCATTTTAAGCCTTTGTCATCTCAAATGCTTTTTTAACTCTTATAAAACCTTCATCAACTTCTTCTTTTGTGATAGTTAATGGGGGCAAAAAACGCAAAGTATTACGTCCTGCTTTTAAGAGTAGAACTTTTTGTTCAAAAGCATTGTTTATCAGTGAAGTAAGCAAAGTTGCACTTTTGATACGAAGTCCACGCATCAAACCAAGCCCAACCTCTTTTTCAATAATATTGGGATAATCCTGGCATAAGTTTTGGAGTTTGCTTTCAAAATAGAGCATCATCTCATCAAGTTTGCCAGAAGTTTTATAATCTTCTAATATTTCCAATACTTCATAAGCTGCACGTGTGACAAGATATCCTCCACCAAAAGTACTTCCATGATCTCCAGGAGAGAATATATCTTTTAGTTTTGTCATAACTACACCAATAGGCACTCCATTTCCAAGACCTTTAGCCACTGTGATAATATCTGGTTCTATATCATAAAGATTAGCAGCAAAAACTTCACCTGTTCGATAGATTCCTGTTTGAACTTCATCCACGGCTAGTAAGATATCTTTGCTTTTAAGTAACTTCGCTAACTCCTGTACTTTTTGTAAATCCTGTGGTTCTACACCGCCTTCACCCTGTATCAACTCAAGCATGACACATACCGTATGATCATCGATCAAAGATTTGATATGATCAATATCATCAGCATAAACAAATCCATCAGGAAAAGGACCAAAATAGTTATGCATACTCTCTTGTCCTGTTGCTTTTAGTGTAGATATAGTACGACCATGAAATGAGTGTTTTAGGGTAATCACTTTATAACGTTTGACTTCACCATCAACTTCACCATACTTTCGTGCGATTTTGATAGCACCTTCATTGGCTTCTGCTCCACTGTTTGCAAAAAAACAACGCATATCAAAACCTGATTTTTCGACTAAAGATTTAGCAAGTTTTGCCTGTGGCTCTATCATAAAAAGATTTGAAATATGCAAAATCTTTTGAGCTTGATCACAAATAGCACTGCTTACTTTTTCATTTGCATGACCTACGCTTACGACACCGATACCAGATGTAAAATCGATATATTCATTTTCATTACTATCCCAGATAGTAGCACTTTTCCCTTTTGTAAAATTGACATAATTTCTTCCATATGAATGGAGTATAAAATCTTTATCCATCTTTTCAAACATAATAATTCCTTAAATTAAACTGCGTTTTTCTCATTTATTATGGATTTTAGCTTTATGTTCTTTAAAATCTGTTAGAATAGTTATAAGATTTTTCAAAATCTAAGAAGGAAAACATATGCAAAAAGCATTGTATAAATTTATCGGATTTTTATTGATATTTGGATCACTTGGTGCAGTTGCCTGGCAGGCACTTTTTGATCTATTAGGAGAGTAAACGATGGCAAAAGCAAAAAGGTATACACCAGATAGTAGTGAGAGTAATCCTTTCTTTATCAAAGGCGTGATGCTTTACATATTATCTTTACCGCTTGTTATAGCTGTGTTTTTCGCACTTCTTAAAGGTAAGAGTTCTATGATCATTACACTTGGCAGTGCAACAGTTTTATATCTAGTTGGTGCGACGATTGCAAGACGTGGATTTTTGATAGAGCGTGATTATCACAATAGCCCACTAGCAAAAGCTCCCAGACATAAGTATAAAACAATTTCTGCAATTATCCTGGCATTTGCGACATTTTATACATCACTTTTTGCAACACACAACGGCTTGATCTTAAGTGTTGTTTTGGCATTTGCACTTATGATCGGCTACTATCTTTACTATGGATTTGATCCAACAACTGATAAGATAGGAGATTTGGGTCTTTCTATCAGTGCAGAAGAGGTAATAGAGATAACCAATCGTGCCAAAAAGAGTGTTAAACAACTTCAAAAAATCAAAACACAAATCAAAGATATAGAAGTTGCAAACATGATAGATTTGGTCGTAAAAGAGACAAATGATGTGATAAAATCCATCGAAAAAGATCCAAACGATCTCTCTCGTGCAAGAAAATTTTTCAATGTCTATTTACATCGAACAGAACAGATAAGCCATGAGTATTTGAAAAATCTTGAAAATGAAAATATCGATGAAACATTGCGTAACAATTTTAAAGAGTTGCTGCATAGTGTGACACAAACGATAGCAGAGCAAAAAGTGAGGCTCAATGAGGAAGATATCACCAGACTCGATATCCAGATAGAAGCCTTAAACAAACAATTAAAAACAGAAGGAGTATAACTAAATGAGTGAACAAAAAAAAGAGGCACAAGAGACAAAAGTAACACCTAAAGAAGAGACATCAAAAGAACAAGAAAGTTCAAAAGAACCACAGGAAAAAGCACAAGAACCAATCAATACAGAAGTAGTACAGACACCACCTCCTCATGAAAAACTTGTTAAAGAGCTAAATAAAACAGGTATAAGTACTTATGAAGATATGGACGAAGTGACACAAACGAAGATGGATATCATAGCTAGTGAGATCAATATACACGATCATAACTCTGTCATATTTTTTGGAGCAAAAGCACAGGAAAATATCAACCGTGTGAGTGAAAGTATGCTTGAAGGTGTCAAAAACAAAGATTTAGGTCATGCTGGAGATTCACTCAATAATCTAGTCGCAGCTATACAAGGGTTTGATGTAGATGCTCTAAACCCAAATGTCAAACAAGGCTTTTTCTCAAAACTTTTCGGTGCTGCAAGTCCAGTTGTCAAGTTCATCGGACGTTATGAAGATGTACGTAAACAAATAGACTCTATAACAGACAATCTTGAACAGCAAAAGACTCAGCTTTTAACAGATATCACATCACTTGACAGGCTATACAATGTAAACTTTGAATTTTTTAAAGAGTTAGAACTTTATATCGCAGCTGGTTTACACAAACTAAAAGTACTAGACAATGAAGTGATTCCAAAGATAGAGGAAGAAGCTGGTAAAAGTAAAAAGATGCAAAAAGCACTAAAACTAAAAGATATAGTTGCAACTAGAGATGACCTCGAACGTCGTGTTCATGATCTCCTCCTCACTCGCCAGGTAGCCATGCAAGCTCTTCCAACTATAAGAATGGTGCAAGAGAATGATAAAGGTCTTGTCTCAAAAATAAGCTCAGTTTTGGTAAATACAGTCCCATTATGGAAAAACCAATTAGCACAGGCAATCACTATCTTTAGAAGTGCAGAAGCAGCAAAAGCTGTAAAAGGTGCTACAGATATGACAAATGAACTTTTAGAAAAAAATGCACAGGCACTCAAAGATGCAAACAGAGAAACAAAAGAGCAGATAGAAAGAGGTGTTTATGATATCGAATCTATCAAAAAAGCCAACCAAACACTCATAGATTCTATGAAAGAGAGCTTAGAAATAGCTCAAAAAGGTAAACAAGCAAGACGTGAAGCTGAACAAGAATTGAAAAAGGTTGAAGAACAATTACACGATGCATTATTAGCTGCAGGTAAAATCAGAAGATAACAGAAGGAAAAAATATGGGATTTTGGGATAAGATATTTGGTGAATTTATAGATGTTATCGATTGGCTTGATGAGAGTAATGATACACTCGTTTATCGATTTGAACGTTATAACAATGAGATAAAATATGGAGCAAAATTAACCGTTAGACAAGCCCAGGCTGCTGTATTTGTAAATGAAGGTGAAATTGCAGATGTATTAGGTCCTGGAATTTACGAGCTAGATACACACAACCTCCCTCTCCTTACAACTTTACAGCACTGGGATCATGGTTTTAACTCACCATTTAAAGCAGAAGTTTATTTTTGTAATCTTCGCCGTTTTACTGATCTCAAATGGGGTACTAAAAATCCTATCATTTTAAGAGATAAAGAGTTTGGAGCTGTTCGTTTACGTGCATTTGGTACGTATGAGATTCGTATTGACGATCCTAAAAAATTTATAGAAGAGATCGTAGGAACTAATGGGCATTTTAGTGTTGATGACATCAGCAGGCAGCTTAGAAATATCATAATCTCTCGTTTTACAGATATCGTTGCATCTTCTAATATCCCTGTACTTGATTTAGCTGCCAATTATGACCAATTAGGCGAGTTTGTAACAGCAAAGATATCAAAAGAATTTGCAGATTATGGATTGGAACTTCCACGTTTTTTGATAGAAAATATTTCAGTTCCTCCTATGGTAGAAGAAGCATTAGATAAGAGAACATCTATGGGTATGATTGGTGATCTTAGCAAATATCTTGATTATCAAACTGCCGAGTCACTTACCAAAGGTGGAGGTGGTGTATCTGATGTTGTTGGTATGGGTGTGGGATTTGCCATGGCTGATAAACTCTCAAAATCATTTGATAAAAAAGAAAATAACAGTTATAAACCAGAACCATTTGAAAAGATGTACTACTTTGCAAAAGATCAACAACCACAAGGTCCTTTCAATATAGATGAGATAGAAGATATGGTTAAAAAACACGATATCGAAGCTGACACTTTGATGTGGGCAACTGGTATGGAGAAGTGGCAAAAAGCAAGTCAGTTAGAAGAAGTAGAAACACTTTTTAATATGCTTACCCCTCCACCATTACACTAAGGATTAAACCTTTCATGCAAAATATAAAGCGTGATTTTACCCCTGTTAAAAAGGGGGCTCATTTTACACAAAAGACTTTTCCATGTAAAAACTGTGGTGCATCATTGGTCTTTTGTGCAGATGTAAGTGCACTCAAATGCGAATATTGTGGAACGATTAACAATCTATATCCACCAAAACTGCCTATCTATGAATATGACCTGAATAATGCACTACACATGATAGAAAAACGCCCAAAATTTGATCTAAAAGCACCAAAACAGATCAAATGCCCAGTATGTGCAGCAACTTTTTCTCTAAGTCCACACATAAGAAGTACACGTTGCCCATACTGTGATGCTCCTATAGTAACCAATCTTGACATATTCATGCCACTCTCTCCTCAATCTCTACTGCCATTTAAAATCAATCAAAAAAAAGCTAAAGAGATTTTTTCAAAATGGGTAGGATCACTCTGGTTTGCTCCATCACAACTGAGTAAATTTACACAAAGTGATTCTCAGTTTGAAGGTATCTATCTTCCTTACTGGACTTATGATTCACAAACAAATACACTTTTTCGTGGCTATCGAGGCGATACCTACTATGAGCGTGTAAATAGAAGAGTCTTTGTCAATGGTCAAGAAGAGATAGTTGAAGATATGGAAGCACATATCGAGTGGACTCCAGTACAAGGAGAAGTACAACGTTACTTCGATGATATTCTAATCGGTGCGACAAAAACTATCCCTAGAAAGATAGCTGATGCACTACAGCCCTGGGATTTAGAAAATTTAGTAAATTATGATGAAAAATATCTAAGCGGATTTGAGAGTGAGACTTACAGTGTTGCTTTAGATGATGGATTTGATTATGCGAAATCATACATGGAGTATGAGATCAGAGAAGCAGTACGTGCAAGAATCGGAGGCGACCATCAAAAGATAGACTCCATACAAATCTATTATGATAAGAATACTTTCAAATATATACTCTTACCTCTATGGACAGCACATTTTCGTTACAAAAACAAAGAGTATCGTTTCGCGATAAATGCAAGAAGCGGTGCGATAAGGGGAGATAGACCATATAGTAAAATAAAAATCTTTTTTGCCATCTTAACTGCGTTAATACTAGGTAGCATATTTTTCTATCTATCTCAAGATGATGGATATGTTATAAAAAATATACTACAGCAAATCCAATCTTTTAATATTCATGTTCTATCAGCACCCTTTTGAACCTATCATCTATGATGATACAAAAATTTTGATACTTGGGACATTTCCTAGTATTGACTCGTTTAAGTATGATTTTTATTACGCTCATAAACGAAATCAATTTTGGAAGATACTATCTGAAATATTTGCAATGCCCATAACAACACGCAAAGAGAAGATAACACTACTAAAAACAAATAAAATAGGACTTTGGGATATTGTATCTTCATGTGAGAGAAAAAACTCAAGCGATACAAACTTAAAAAACTGTACTTTACATGATATTCCTAAATTGTTAAAAAAATACCCTACAATTAAAACAATAGCATTTACCGGTCAAAAAGCAGCAAAACTTTATCAAAAAGAGTACAAAAACTTACCTATCCAAACAACTACACTACCCTCACCTTCACCCGCATATGCAAGTATGTCGATAACAGAAAAAAAAGAGATTTATCAAAAATTTTTCAACGATTATTTAGTAGTCAAAAAATAAGTTTCTATGTTATAATAACTTTCTATATACTCAAAAAGGTTTTTTATGGATGTTAATAAATTAAGAAAAATATGCCGTCCTATCAGAATAGTTGTAGGACTTTCTCTTATTGGATATGGTTTTTATTCAGGAAACAGTTGGTTTTATCTTGGAATAATTCCACTTATCGCTGGTATCGCAAATTTTTGCCCTGCTTGTATCATAACAAAAAAATGCGATGTAGGATAATCTATCCTACTTACCAAGACCAAACATATTTGAAAGTGTATTTATATAGTTAAAATATGCAGCAATACGAACCGCTTCAAGTATTTCTAATTCATTCCAACCTAAATCTTTAAGCTTATCAATATCACTTTGTGTTGTTTTGTAATTATCCTTACGTGCTGCTTTGAGTGCAAACTGGAGCAAGGCTCTATTTTTGTCATCGATATCAATTGCATCAATACCATTTAAAGTCTCTTCAACCTCTTCCTCCTTCATACCAAGCATCTTTGCGATATTTTTATGAACATCAACACACATCGTA
>JALSQA010000326.1 GCA_026985685.1 Campylobacterales bacterium
GTAGTTGGGTGAGAACCATACTCTTCTGCTTTTTGTGCCATCAAACCAACATTTGCCACAGAACCCATAGTAGCAACATCATACTGACCATGTGCTACACAATCTTTCATCATCTCTTCATAAAACAGTCCATAAGCAGCATCAGGAATCACAGCGACACATTCTACTGCATCACCATTTCTATCCCATTGTTTACCACCCTCACGGATAACAACTGGCATAGAAGCATCGATGATGACATCATTTGAAGCGTTAAAGTTTGTTTCACCTTTATCAGAATTAACCATAGCGATTTTTGGTGCGTCACTATCTACAACTGCTTGAAATGTTGCTTTGATCTCTGCCTCTTTTTCATGTCCTGCTATCTTTTTCTCTAAATCACTCATACCAAGTCTTGGATTGACACCAAGTTCTTTGAATGTATCAGCATATTTATCAAATACATCTTGGAAGAATACTTCAAAAGCATGACCAAACATAATAGGATCAGAGATTTTCATCATGGTAGCTTTAAGGTGAATAGACCATAAAACATCATTTGCTTTTGCATCATCGATTGTCTTTTTGATAAAAGCTCTCAATTTTTTCGCTGACATGAAAGTACCATCTAAAATCTCACCATCAAGGGCATCAATAGTTGTCAATTCATTGCCATTTAATGCGATAGTAACTTTTTGACCTTTTTCAAGTGTGATTGATTTCTCATTTGCATAAAAATCACCATCACCATTCATGTGTGCAACATAAGCTTTTGAATTTTCAGAAAATGGCTTAAGTCTGTGTGGATGATTTTGTGCAAATTTTTTAACAGCTTTTGCTGCTCTTCTGTCTGAGTTTCCTTCACGAAGAACGGGGTTAACAGCTGAACCTAAACAAGGGTTGTATTTTGCACGGATAGCTTTTTCTTCATCTGTTTGTGGGTTTTCTGGAAAATCAGGGATATCATATCCTTGAGATTGAAGCTCAGCGATACACTCTTTGAGCTGTCCAATTGATGCTGAGATATTTGGAAGTTTGATGATATTTCCATCTGGTTGCTGTACCACTTTTCCAAGCTCTGCCAAATGATCCTCTGCAAGTCCCATTGCAGCTAATACACGACCAGCAAGTGAAATATCTGAAGTAACAACATCAACTCCCGCTGCTTTTGTAAATGCATTTACAACAGGTAGTAGTGAATAAGTAGCTAAAGCCGGTGCCTCATCGATTTTTGACCAAATGATAGTTGGTTTTGACATATATAATCCTCTTTTATAAAAATGTTCCCTATTTAAGCCATATTATCACTAATACAGCCGCCAAAAGTTTAATTTTATTTTTAAGATTTTATTATACGATAATTCTATTTACCTTTTCTAAAGTGTTACGAAAAATCACTTTTGAATGAATCATTCATTTTATAATGTTTCGATTATTCACACATTGGAGTATAATAACTATTTTTGTAGTTTTATAACTATTGATAATTTATAAGCTATCTAGGAATCGCTTTGAGGTGAGCCTTGTAAGAGTTACTAAAGTGATGTTTACCATCTTTACCTTTGACAAAATATAGATATTTTACATTTGCAGGTTTGATCGCTGCTTCAATAGCACTACTACTAACACAACAGATAGGATAAGGAGGCAAACCTTCTATCTTATAAGTGTTATAACTAGAGTTATCTTCTCGTATTCTTTTTGCAGTAACTTTAACATGAGAATATTGTTGATAATTTAATGTTCCATCCATCTGTAACTTCATGTGACGTTTTAAGCGATTGTGTATGACAGCTGAGATTAATGGCATCTCTTTTGTATTTGCAGCTTCTTTTTGAATGATAGAAGCTTTTGTGATGATATCTTTAAACCAACTCTTTTGATCATATTTTTTTAGATACTTCATGGAGAGCTGTCTGTGCTTTTGGATAGATTTCTCAACCAAATATTTTATCAAAGCATCCTCTTTTACCCCAACAGGGATTTTATAAGTATTTGCAAATATCACACCTTCTGGAATATCAATCACCTTTTTATAAGAAGCTAAAAGCTTTGAGTTATTTAAATCCAGCTGT
>JALSQA010000327.1 GCA_026985685.1 Campylobacterales bacterium
GTTCTGATATTCACTATACAACAAGAAGTAAAGATAAAAACAGAGGTATTGTCTTTAGTGAAAGAAGACCACCTTCTGATATTGATACTTCTGATAATTCACAAAACAATGATAAAAATTCATTACCTGGTGAAAGTATGAATGGACGAGTAAGTACATACTTACATACAAGTTTTATGGATCTTGCTAAAGTGAAAGAGGCATTGAAAAATGGTGGTTTTACAGTACTATCATCTACTGTTGTAAACAAAAAAGGAACACTAACCACTGTTACTTTTACAAATGATGATTTAAAAGCACTTGCACAAAAACCAAATAGTGGTTTTACAGCTGTTATGCGTGTTTTGATCAATAAAGTTGATAATGAGATTGCCGTTACTAATCCAGTATATTTTGCCAAAGCCTATTTGGGAGAAAATTATGATAAAAAAATTGTAAAAAAGATCATAATTTCACTAAATAAAACTTTCAAAGATTTGAAAAATTCAGAAGATAAAATAAAATTTTCACTTTTACCAAATTATAGATTTATGGAAGGTATGCCTTACTATAAAGATATGGTAGAAGTAGCTAAGGGAAAAAGTTCAAAAGCCTTATTGGAGAAATTGAAATCAAAAGCAAAGTTTTTAAAGTTTGCGTATAAAATCTCTGATGATACATATCTTGTTGGTGTAGGTTTAGGTAAACGTACTTCTAAATTTATCAAAAAGAC
This sequence comes from Campylobacterales bacterium, assembly GCA_026985685.1. GTDB lineage: Bacteria > Campylobacterota > Campylobacteria > Campylobacterales > QNZT01 > QNZT01. Next base: position 713 of record JALSQA010000327.1, read on the forward strand.
AGGTTCTCACAATGCATTTTTGTTACCGTATCCTATCTTGATTGAAAAAGGTGTTGCTAAGATCATGGAGCCTAAGTATTATATATCTTTAAATTACCCAAATCTAAAAATGTCAAATTTTATGAAAATTGCAACTATACCAGATGCAATCATAAATGATTGTCAAAAACTCTTCAAATAAATCTACTTTTAAAAAATGAGGAGCTAAGATGGCTCCTCAACTATATAATTAAAACTTATAAACTAGCTTTTAGAATATTTTGATATAATATAACTTATATTTATAGTATTAAAGGAGTAACATGAAAACTATGAGTAAGATGACAAAAATTTTAGGTATATCTCTTTTGGGTGTGAGTATGCTTCATGCAACAAATGGTGATAACATGATTGGCGTAGGTGTTCAATCACGAGCAATGGGTGGTGCTGGTGTTGGTATGGGAATGGGAACAGATTCTGTTTTTAGAAACCCAGCCTGGATTGTAGATCTTAAAGGATTTCATGCATCTTTTGGTGCAACGGCATTTATGCCTGATGTAAAAGCTTCGGTAGGACCTATGCAAGGTGCTGGCAATGGACAAGCAGGAGAAAGTAAAGCAGATTTTTCAGTGATTCCATCAGTAGCACACTCTGATCATATTAATGAAAATCTTTCATATGGAATAGGTATGTTTGGTGTTTCTGGAATGGGTACAGATTATCGTAATGATAATCCTCAAAAAGGTTTGGCAAACATGCGTACAACCTTGCAGTATATGAGATTTGTACCAAGTATCAGTTACAAGATTGAAAACTGGAGGTTAGGTGCGGGTATTAGTTTGGCATATGGTGCATTAAGTATGGCAGCATTAACACCAAACAACCCTATGAATCCAAATGCAGGTTTTGCACAAAGAAGTGGTGGTCAGAGTGAAGATATTGGATTTGGTGCACAAGTTGGTATAGGTTATTATATTATGCCTAATCTTAGTCTTGGTGCATATTATCAAAGTGAAATATCAACAACTTATGATGATGTATTTGATTTTAATAATGATGGTGTTTATGATGATCTTAAACTCTCTCAACCAGCTGAAGCTGGTATTGGTATAGGGTATAAATCAGACTGTAACTGTTATACATTGACTTTCGATTATAGACGTATAATGTGGTCTGATGCAGATGGCTATGATGCATTTCAATGGGATGATCAAGATGTATTCGCTATTGGTGGATCATATAATGTTTCTGATGACCTTGTTTTAAGAGCAGGGTATAACTATGCAAAATCACCTCTAAGTGATAAAACATTTAAACCAGCAACTGTTGCAGGTACTCCATTTGG
>JALSQA010000328.1 GCA_026985685.1 Campylobacterales bacterium
ACTTGTTTGCTTATATATATCATCTTGATTAGCATGAGTTGCTATATCTTCATCTATATCATCAATTTGATCAACTTCAACATTATTTAGTGCATTAACTAAATCTTTATTTGCAGTTGCCTTATTTTCATCTTTTGTCGAAGTGGAAGCGATAGCTTCTTTTGCCTGTTCTGGTTGTTTTTGCTTTGAAGTTTGCATCTTCTCCATCAACATTTTTACAATTGCCTGCATCTCTTCTTGTGTGTACATTTTTTGTTTATTTTGCACTGTATCTGATGCTTTTTGTACTGTTGTTTTTGGCAATACTTCACTTTTTGAAACTTTTTTCTCATCACTATTAACATTTGCTTTAGCAGTATCACTACTTTTATGTAAGTCATTTTTTTGCATGTATTTATACCCAAACATGCCCATAAAACCAACAACACCCAATAAAACAATCACACTTAAGAACTGTATCATTTTCCCTAAGAAATTTGTCTCTTTTTTTTGTTGTTTAGGTTCATCATCTTTTCCATAATCCATAAAATCTTGTTCAATTTCTTCTTCATTACCAAACATATTCTCTCCTTTATTTTACATTTTCTTTTTTAACAACGGTAGTCAAACCAAGCAATTTCCAGCCCTGAAAACCACTTCTATAATAGTACATTTTATCAGCAGGATAACCATATTTTAACATCCCATCTATCAATCTATGAGATTGATCACACCATACACCATTACAAAAAATTGCCAATTCTTTAGCTTTAGAAAAGTTCCATGTTCCATCCTTATCTACTGTCATTCCCAACAATGAAAACATTTTTTTTGCCAACTTTTTATCACCTGATTCCATGATTGCATAAGGAATATTGATCGCAGATGGTATAGTCTCAACTTCATACCAGCCTTTAAGTCTCGCATCAATAACGACACCCTTCCCTGTTGGGACTTTCTCCTTCATAAATTTTATCATCTCTACTTCAGCGATAGTTTTGATATCCTTATTAACTTTACTTGGGTGAATACAAAAGGGAGGACATGCTCTTGATGTTTTTGTATAATCATCTGTGAGTCTGTTATTTGTATCTTGTATTCTGGCTACTTTTACTTTTTGTCCCATATGCGTTACATACAAATATGGAATATCCTTTGTAATCTTTACCAAGACATCCTCATTTGCCATAGCATTACTTGACATAGCCAATACCCCAAGTATTGGAATCATCATTTTTATATTCTTTTTCATTACTATTTTCTCCATTTTAATAATCTATAGCTATTTCACTTAAATGAACAGCTTTGTTCATCTCTTTGAGTAATATCGGATTTTCTTTCACAATTGTTTGTAACTCTTGCTTATTTATTTGATCTTTAAGATAAATAGGTTTTAATCTTTCCCAAAGACCTTCTACCTTTTTTAATTGCTTCTTAATATTTGTATTAGAAGGTTTTGGAATTTTTAAACTTTTATCTCCTCCAATAAGTGCTTTTAACGAATTATCAAACATAGATATACTTTTGTGAAGTTTTTTGCTATTATCTTTAATATTTACCTTTGCCAAAATCAATAACTTTTCTTTAGTCATTTTTTGTGTTAACATTCTCTGTCTACCAGCAATATCGACAATATTAAGTCTAGCTTTTTCTAAAAAACTCTTTTTTGCACCACTTTTTTTAAACAACTGAACTAATTGATTTGATTTTTTAAGCAAAGATTCATTACAAGAAACTATATAAGAGAGAGAACTTGACTCTTTTTTGTTACTTGATATCACTTTTTTGACACTTTTTACAAATGGCTGCCACTCTTTTCGTATCACCTTTACATATGAAATGATTTTAGGATTTTTACTAGCAGGTAAGTTTAATGTTTTATCACCATTTACAAACCCATTAAGTGTCTTATCATAAAGTTTGTATGATTTTTGTAATCCTTCTTTATTTTCTGCTTTATCAATATTTAGAGAAACTAACAATGCCTGTTTACATATCTTTTGAGTTAGCATACGCTGCTTTCCTGCTAAATTGATTATATGATTTTCAATATTC
>JALSQA010000329.1 GCA_026985685.1 Campylobacterales bacterium
TCATCTGTTTAACAATACTATATGGCCAGATTTTACAGAGATAAAATTAAAAAATTCAAATAAATCTGCTATACAATTACATCCAGTTGAGTTAGGAAAAACTTATGATTTTAACGATGTAAACATAAAAGCCATAGAAGTATGTCATAGCGTACCAACTTGTGCTTTTGTGGTAGAGAAAAAGTTTTTTTCCCTGCTTTATGCTCCAGATACTTATTTGTGTGATACAATATTTGATGAGATAAACCAAAATCCAAAAATCGATTCACTTTTGATTGATTTTTCATTTCCATCTTCTTTAGATGCACTTGCAAAGGTTAGCAAACATCTCACACCAAAGCTATTAGCTTCACAACTACATAAATTAAAAAGAAAGATACATATCTACCCTATTCATCTAAAAGATGCCTATGAATATGAAATCATACAAGAGATTCAAAATAGCACACAATTTTCAAACAATATTAAATTTTTATCACCAAAGGCGTATCTGAAAAAAGGACTTTTACAAAAACCAAAAGATCAAAGCCAGCTAGAAATGCTAACAGCATTAGCAAAAGAGAATAACTTAAGCCATATCTTAGAACAAGTTCTTACAAAGGTGATGCAAGAGATTCCTTGTGAAGGTGGTACTATCTATCTAAAAGAGAATCATCAACTTAAATTTGAAGTCGTTATAAATAAAAAATTAGGCATATACAATACTAAAGTTAAAAACTGGGCACCTATTGAACTCTTTACGCCAACAGGATCAAATCTATCTAATGTCTCTGCTTTGTGTGCAAACAAACAAGAGATTATCAATATAGCAGATGTATATCATGCCAAAGGCTTTGATTTTGAAGGCATGAAAAAGTTTGACAAAGCAAATAACTACCGCTCAAAATCAATGCTGCTTATACCTATGATTGATCATGAAGATGAACTTATAGGCGTACTTCAAATGATCAACAAATATGATAGCTTCAATAAATCATCTATAGCATTTAGCAAAGAAGATGTTGAGATTGTAAAAAGTTATAGTGCTTATGCTGCTATTGCTATCACTAAAAATCGCCTCATAAGTGATCTTGAAAAACTTCTCTACTCATTTTTAGAGAGTATTGCCGTGGCAATGGATGCCAAATCTCCATTTGGTTATGGACATATCAATCGTGTAGCAAAGCTTATGAATATCATCACAGAAGGTATCAACAAAGATCAGACAACATTTAAAGATATCCATTTTGATGAAGATGCACTAAGTGAACTCTCTTTAGCCGCCTGGATGCATGATATAGGTAAAATCTCTACACCTGAATATGTTTTGGATAAATCTACCAAACTAGAAACAATTCACAACCGAATAAGTGAAATCAAAGAACGTTTTGAACGTGTAAAACTATTTTTACAGCGTTGTTATCTGGAGCAGGAGATTGCTTATTTACAAGGCAATCATACAATCAATCTTCAACTAGAATCAAAATGGCTACAAGAGCAGTTAGAAAAACTTGATGATGATTTTTCTTTTATCAAACAAAAAAATCTTCCTGTAGGGTACACAAGTGATGATGATATAAAACGCTTAGAAAGTATTGCAAAAAAATATTATGATATTGATGGACAAAGAGTATATCTTTTGAGTGAGGATGAATTAACAAACCTCTCTATAAGATATGGAACACTAAATGATAAAGAGAGAACCATCATAAATGAACACGCCAAAGTTAGTAACGATATGTTAAACAGACTCGTTTTCCCTAAGAAATATGCAAAAATCCCTATCATCGCAGGTATGCATCATGAGAAACTAAATGGAAAAGGTTATCCAAATGGTGTAAAAGAAGAAAAAATCCCTTTTGAAGCACGTCTTTTAGCTATCGCAGATATATTTGAAGCACTAACAGCCCATGACAGACCATATAAAAGACCAAAAACACTACAAGAAAGTTATAAAATCCTCGACCAGATGGTGCAAAACCATGAGATAGATGGAGAAATTGTCAACTTTCTTAAAAAATCAGGAATTTTTGAAAACTATGCTAAAAAAT
>JALSQA010000330.1 GCA_026985685.1 Campylobacterales bacterium
AAAAGGTAGATTTTTTACCAAAAGCCGATAAATCATCTAATACAGAAATAGCCACAAAAGAACATATGTGCTTAGTGCCATTTAAAGAGTTCAAACAAAGAAGCAAAGAGTTAGAAAGCTTAGGCTACAGCAAAGGCTATTTTGAAGGATTTGATATAATGATAGTAGAGTTTATACCAAACATAGTTAGCAGTGCAAGGTTTGAGATAGTTAAGGGGTAAGATAAGGAGGATAGGAAGATGGCACTAATATTTATTTCGCATAGTTCAAAAGATTTAGACAAGATGGAAAAATACAAACAACGAATAGAGGAGTATTTTGGAGAAAAACCTTATTTTTTAGATGTGAGTGATGAAAAGGGTATCGAAGAGGGAGAAGAGTGGGAGCCTCGATTATACGAAGAGCTAAAAAAGGCAAAAGTCTCTCTTATGTTTATCTCTAAAAATTGGCTTGATTCTTGCTGGTGTCAAAAAGAGTATTCCATCTCTAAGTTACTTGGTAAAGAACTTATAGCTGTAAGCATAGAAGAAGATGATAAACACAAAGCAGAAGTAAGCCGATGGATAGGTGAACATATACAACACCACAATATTACCGAAGATGAGCAGATATTTGAAAAGACATTAAAAAAGATCGAAAAAATATCAAAACTACTGTATGAAAAGCCGTATAAATGGGATGAAAACAAAAATCCGTATCCTGGATTTGAAGCCTTTGACGAAGATAAAGCAGCAGTATTTTTTGGTAGAGAAGATGAAACGGATAGAGTTATTGACGAATTACAAAAAACTTTTGGAACTAATCGAGTGTGTATTTTGCTTGGTGCATCGGGTATGGGTAAGTCTTCACTACTAAAAGCAGGTGTTTTGCCAAAGTTAAAACATTATGAAGCTTATCGTGATAAATGGGAGGTTTTAACTACTATTAGACCACAAGAGAGACCCTTTACCCTTTTTGCAAGTTATCTGCTTGGACTTTTTGGTATGCAAGATAGCTACCATCGATTAAAAGAATCTTTACAAAACAATTCTAAAGAGATGATAGAAGAGATAGCAGAGCAATTAACCGTAAAATATGGCTCTAAAAAGATTTTATTGCCTATTGATCAAGCAGAAGAGTTGTTTACTAAAGCAAAAAGTGAACAAAAAGAGTTGTTTATCAAACTTCTTTCTATGCTGGTCGAAGAGTATGAAAACTTTAAAACTATCTGGACACTAAGAAGTGATTATCTCACTCTCTATCAATCAGATGAAGCCTTGAGAAATATAAGAAAATACCATAGCACCATAGCCATAGAGCCAATCAAGCTCGAAGATGTATCGACGATCGTCAAATACCCTGCCGAAAAGTCAAATATGATGATAGAAGAGAGTTTGATAAAAAGAATCGAAAACGACTTACAAGATACCAAAGCTCTGCCACTTTTGGCATATACTCTCAATGAACTTGCTAAACCTTTTTTTGACAATAGACACAAAAAGAGCAAGATAATCACTCTCAAAGATTATGAAAACTTAGCACAGGCTAATAATAACCCTATCTATGCCATCATAGAAAAAAAGATAGCAGATATTTTTACATACAAAAACCAAATAGACCCCACTTTGACACAAGAGAAACTTGAAGCTATTTTGAAAGAGCTTTTCTTGTATCATCTTATCAATATATCTATAGATGGCACTATCTCAAGAAAATCAGCTTATTTGGATGATTTTTCAGAAGAGACCAAAAAAATCATAAATCGCTTTACAAATGAAAGACTTTTGGTGTCAAATACCACAGACAGTGGCAAAACTATCATAGAAGTAGCCCATGAGTCGATACTTACCAACTGGCAACTACTAAAAGAGTGGCTAAACGAAGAGAAAGAGTTTTTGCTTGTAAAACAAAGAGTAGAGATAGCTTATAAAGATTGGCTAAACAACCATCAAGACAAAAAAGCCCTGCTTAGTGGACTAAATCTTGAAAATGCACTAATCTTTAAAGATAAGTTTGAAAAACCTCTACAAAAATACATCATCCAAAGC
>JALSQA010000331.1 GCA_026985685.1 Campylobacterales bacterium
CAAGAATCAAGGAAAAAAATATACAAAGGTGCATTCAGGTCAACTCAAATTTGATCTTTAGTGGAATGCAAGAACATTCGATGATACCCCGTTGCTTGCAGCGGGGTAGTTCATTAGCAGTTTTGACAAGCATTTCCAAAACTTAATTCATTCCACTTTTTATCTTTACTTGAAATTATCCATTGTAAATTTGCTTGATTCTCGTCACTGACACCTTTACCTACTATTAATTTTTTATGATTATAAAAATATGATATTGTTGGAAAAATTCCATTATTGACAGTATTGCCATCTTTTAACAATGCAAACCAAGGTTTGTTGGCAAATTCTCCTTGTCCAAATGAAATTTTAACTTCAAAACCGTGATATTGTCGATCGTCTTCTAATAAGTCAGTCCATGCAAGAGTATCTCTATTTATAGCTCTATTAACAAATCTTTTTATACTTTCTTTTAATTGATTCTCATTCATCTCACTATCTCCTCCATTCTTTTCTTCATCTCCACCACAAACCCTTCATACTCATCCTCAAAATTCAAATCCAAACTCCTTATAGCCAATTTCACGCACTCCTCACCAATTCCTAGTTTTAAATCTTCACACACATCATCTACATGTTTGGGATATAAAAGCATCGTGTTTTTCACACCAAAATTTTTACCATAAGCAAACATCTGATATTTATCCGCAGTGCTTAAATCATCTTTATAAGCAACTTTTTTATACTTCGTATCAATGATGAGATTATCTATCATGATATCAGGCTTTAATCGTAAGTTTCCAAAGTTTTTTTGATTTTGCAATTTTGCATCTGGCAATAGTTTTCCCACAAAATTTTCAAATAGTTCATTCATGTTAAATAAAAATGCAAAGCTTTTATCTTTTTTACTCATAAGTGGAACATAGTGTCTAAGTATCATGAGTGCTATATCAAAGCTCTCTTTATATCGGATATTTAGTCTGTCAAAGTGGATGTTTAGTTTATTTATATCGATATGTTTGTAACTCACTTCATCAAGCATAGTTTCACACATCTTAAGCTCTTTTTTGTTGTGAGAGTGTCGCATGAAAATTTTGATAGCATATAGAAAAAACTGATTGAGTTCATTATCTGGACTAAATTCGTCAAATTCGCAGTAGATTTTTTGATGGGTGAAGTTGTGTTTGATGTTTTCGTTGATTAGGTATTTGCCACGAAGTATTCGCAGATTTTCTTGATAGGTGATATATTGTTTAATAAGTCCAAATCGTAGCTCTTTGAGAAGTTTTTTTGTAAAAAGTTTGATAAATATCTCGATAATTTTATCTTGTTGGTTTTCTCTTGAAGCAAAATCTTCATTTTCAAGTGGTAAATCATAAGAGAGCATAAGCATGTGTAAAAAGATGTTTAGATCTGTTTTATCCTTACTTATCTTTGGAAGTATATAATAATCCTCACCCTCAACATGAAGCAGTCCACAATAGTTTTTGGCTTTTATATTTCCCCAGTTATAAGAGAAGTATTTTTGAAGTTTTTCACTATTTTTTATTGCTGATTTTAAATTATCATCAGTTATGGTGTTGTATTCATACAAAAGATGCATTTTAAATCCTAGCTTAACCTAAATTAGGCAATAAACATTATATTTCAATTACTATCGCATAATTTGGGCTTAATTTTAAAGATTATATCATAAATATTTTATGCTATAATTTCCAAAAGGAGTTTTTCATGTCACTTGATTATGTAGAACACTATAGTATTGATGATTATGCTTTATGGGAAGGGGATTGGGAGTTGATAGATGGTATGCCCTATGCGATGGCTCCATCTCCTATGGTTACACATCAAAGTATAAATATGAAAATATCAAGACAACTTGATGAAGAGCTTGAGGAGTGTCCTGATTGTCAAGCACTTTTTGAGATAGACTGGGAAGTTAGTTCAGATACAGTTGTTCGTCCTGATAGTTTGGTTATATGTTATGAACCAGATGAAAAACTTACAAAAAAGCCAGAGATTATCTTTGAAGTTGCATCTCCTTCTACTGTTACAAAAGATGAAAAAGTAAAATTTGAGATTTATGAGAGAGAGGGTGTAAAGTATTACATCATAGTCTATCCAGATACAAAAGTTGCTAAAGCTTATGAGTTAAAAGATGGCAGATATATTAAAAAGGGTGATTTCTCAGATGAAAAGACAACTTTTACTCTTCCAACTTGCGACATAGAGTTTGATTTTAGTAGGATATGGAGAGTTAAAAAGTAGATAGTTCAATTTTCTTTGAACATTATTAATGTTTACTTCGTATTACACTTCTCATTTTTGAAATTCTAGATTATTACTAAAAAAGGAAATATAATTCATATTTAAGTATAAAATACATACAATAAGAAGTATACTTCTTGCAAGGAGGGTATTTTGACTTTGATAGAACTTGGATTTAAGATAAAAGAGCTTAGGCAAAAAAGAAAATGGTCGCAAGCTAAATTAGAAGAGTATTCTGGCATTACAAAGCGTACAATAACCAAGATGGAAAATGGATTTATTGATGAAGTTGGTATCAAAAAAGTAGAGACTATTTTGAATTTGCTAGATATGGAGTTTGCACTTCGTCCAAAAGGTAGACCAAAAACTTTAGAAGAACTACAGGCTGAGCATACAGTATGAAAGTATTTGTAAACACATCGCACACTGGCGAATTAGTAAAAGAAAATAAATATATATTTAATTATGATGCCAAAGCAAAAGATATTGTAAGTATTACGATGCCTATACGGAATGAAAGTTGGACAAGTGGGAAGTTACATCCTATATTTGAAATGAATATGCCTGAAGGTGTACTAAAAGAGGTGATAAAAAATCACTTTTCAAAAATAGAGAAAATGGATGATATGGGTTTATTAAAACTAATAGGTCCATATATGCTAGGCAGGGTCAAATTTGGAAAGATAGAAACTCCAGCAGAAAAGTTACATTTAAATGACATACTCACATCTGAAAAAGAAAATCTATTTGAAGAGCTCATGGATCGGTTTGCTATACGCTCTGGTGTTTCAGGGGTACAGCCAAAACTACTATTAACTACACAAAATAAAACTACAATGTGTTTTGAACATTATATCGTTAAATCATGGCAAAAAGAATATCCCCAATTATCTATAAATGAGTTCTTTTGTATGAGAGCTTTACAACATGCAGGTATTGAAACACCAGAGTTTTATTTAAGTGATAATCTTTCACTTTTTGTAATGAAACGTTTTGACATCAATAAAGATGGAAAATATTTAGGATTTGAAGACATGTGTGTACTAACAGGGCGTGGTACAGATGATAAATATGAAGGTTCATATGAAGAAATTGCACGTGTACTTAAAGATGTTATCGCTCCTATGTATAGGAAAATAGCTTTGAAGTCTTTGTTTACTGCTGTACTAATGAATCATTTTTTACGTAATGGAGACGGACATCTTAAAAATTATGGTATTGTTTATGAGAAAGATTATCAGGATGCTAAATTGGCACCAATATATGATGTTATAACTACTACATGCTATATCAAAAACGATATTCCTGCTTTAAAAATGAGTGATGCAAAACTATGGTGGAAAGAAAAAACTTATAAAACTTTTGCCAAACTATCATGTGGTTTAACTAATAAAGAATATGATCAAATAGTATCAAAATGTAAGGAAGCAATAACTATAACAAAAGAAGAGATAAAAAATTTTAAACATCAAGATCAAGAAGTAAAAGAATTCTTAAACCATCTTGTTGCGTGTTGGCATGATGGTTTTTAAAATTTTATAATGTAAACTTTTGTGCGATATTTTCAATGCTACTGTGTTCTTTGTCGAGTAAAGAAGCGATTTGTACGGGTGTGAAGGCTTCAAGGTAGTGCAGTTGAAGATATGTTATCTCATCTTGTGTGAGGTTGTTTAGTGTGTATCTTTGCAATATCTCATGTAGTATTTTGATAGATGATTTCTCTTGTGTATTGTGCATTGTAGACATAGAAACTCCTGAAAATTAAAAACGATCAAGTAAGCGTTTTATAAAAACGGCAAAACTTTTTCTCTCCATGGGTACTAGCACTTTGTGTTCCATTTTTTCAAGTAAATTTCTTGTGATAAGGGATAAATCATAGCTACAAAGGTTGTCGGGATATTCTTCACTAAATAGTACTCTGTATTTAGAACTTTTTGTGATGATTGGATCTTGAGAAAGAGCACCTAAGTAGTTTAGATCTGGTGGTGTTTTGATATTGTTTTTGGCTACTTTGTTTATTTTGTCGAAGATAAGTTTGCCTTCTTTTGGATTTCTTGTATTGTTTAAAATGACATTCATATCATGTCTGTAAGTATTGGTAACTTTGATAGTGGCATATGCATCAGTGATGGCGGATGGATCTGGCATAGTAACGACTAAGATTTCATCAGCTTCTTTTAAAAAGATTTGCACATTCTTTCCTATACCTGCTCCTGTATCTATGATAAGAAAATCAAGCATATCTAAAAAAGCAGCTTCTTTTGCAAAACGTTTGATGATTTCATTGTCATTATAAGCAAATATCTCATCGCCACTTTCCCCAGGGATCAAAAGTAAGTTATGATTTATTGGTATGACGATATCTTTTAGAGTAGCTTCTCCTTTTAGTACATGAAGAAGTGTTTTTTTGACTTTGACATTAAATATTATATCAAGATTTGCAAGTCCAATATCCGCATCTAGTATACCGACACGATAACCCATCTGTGAAAGTTGATAAGCCATGTTTGAGCTGATAGTACTTTTACCTACGCCACCTTTTCCACTTGTAACTGCTATGATTTTTGTATTTGGTGTCTGTGCTTCATATGGTTCTTCCATGTTAAGTATTTTATGAAGCTTTGATGCCTGTGTTTCTCTCACACTTCAACCTTTTTATTGAATCCTTCAAAAAGACAAGAGATTAGAAAGTCGCTGCTTGCTATCTTTAGATCATCAGGAACTTCCTGACCAGTAGAAAAATAACTGACAGGTTTTTGAGTATCATATATAAGCGAAAATATATTACCAAAACCTGAAGTTTCATCAAACTTAGTAAAGATTAAAGTATCAAGATTTAAAAATGAAAAACTATCATAGGCATCTTGTAGGTCTTGATATTTTGCAGAAGCAGATACTACAAGATTTACATGAATTTCATGATGGCTATTTTGTAAAAATGAAGCAAGTTTTTCTATTTTTTCTTTATCGTGTTGCGAGCTTCCCACTGTGTCGATTAAGATAATATCACAATAAGAGAGATTGTCTAATGCACGTTTGAAATCTTCTTCATCGATGACATCTTCAAAAGGGAGTTTCATCATTTGTGCATATTGGAAAAGTTGTTCAACTGCTCCGATTCTATATGTGTCTAGTGTAATAACTCCCACCTTATAACGATAACTCAAAAGTGCATAACGTGCAGCTAGTTTTGCTAATGTTGTTGTTTTGCCTACACCTGTTGGACCTACTAGCATCATGATCTTTTGTCCACCTTTTGGGATCTCTTTTTCGATGCGTACAGGTATGAGTTTTTTTAACAAAACTTGAAAATATCGCTTTATTGTTGTCGAATTTTGACGCATATGTACAGGCATGTGGTTTAGTGTTTCAGCCAAAATAGATTTGATATGTTTTTCATCCATACCACTTTTTTTCGCAATCTTGTAAATTTCAGCAAATTCTGGTGGGATATCAAGGTGTTCTCTCGTGGCAGATTTTTCTTCCCACATCATGGTCTGGAGGATTTTGATTTTATCAGTGAGTTGGGCTATATCGCTTTTGAGGGCTTGAAATTCATCTTCTTTTCCCTCTTTTGCAATTTGTTCTAAACTATTTTGTGCGATTGTGACCTGTTCAGGGTCTGTATTTAGTTTAGCAAGCTGTTGGGCTGTTTTGGAAATATTAAGTAAGATATCATCATCAAATGTTGGTTTTTTGGGAATAGGTTTAGCTTGTGTATTGTTTGTATTTGTTACTTTTTTTACGGCAACTACTACTTCATATAAACCTTCATCGCTTAAAGATTTTTTGCGGATTTGTTTTGTGCTGACAACAAGTGCTTCTTCACCGCATGCCTTCTGGGCTTTTTTGAGTGCCATTGCGGGAGTAGGTGCGGTAAATGTATAGAGTTTCATAACAACCTTCTTTTTAGATAAGATAACGGAATAAGTACGGATTCTCGTTGGTGGTATTTTGGATGAGGAATAACCAAGTGCCTCTTATTAATGGCTATTTTATCAAAAAATAATATATCAATGTCTAAAGTTCTAGGACTATTTTTAAAAGCTCTTTTTCTTTTAAAGATATGCTCTGTACGCAAAGCAAAACGTAAGATTTTATCTGGATTTAGGTTTGTTTTTATAGTGATTATGGCATTGAAAAAATCGTCTTGATTCAAGTAACCAAAGGGAGGATTTTTGAGTATTGGGGATGTTTCTATGATATCAACTAAATTATTTTTTTGAAGATAATAAAAAAGTTTTTCAAATCGTCGTCTTACAGATGGTATATTTCCACCTATTCCTAGTATGACTGTGTGTTTTTTATTAGATTTTTTTGGGTTTAGATATGGGTAATGTTTATCAAAATAGAGTGTTAAATCTTTACTTAGTCTTTTTCGCACGTTTTAGATGACAACTGCTCTTGTAGGTGCTATTCGTACCATATCTTCTATCCTTACACCAAACTCTCCTGGTAGATAGATACCTGGTTCTATAGTAAAGATCATATTTTCTTCGATGATGGTTTCAGATTTGGCTGATATGATGGGTAGTTCATGTATATCAAGTCCCACGCCATGACCTGTAGAGTGTATAAAATATTTTCCAAATCCAGCTTTTTCGATTACTTCTCTTGCTGCTTTATCTATCTGGTTTGCTTTGACACCTGGCTTTGCTGCTTTGATAGCTTTCTCATTTGCTTTTAAAACAGTATCATAAATTTTTTGGCGTTTTGATGATAGAAAAAATTGATTTTTTTTATCAAAAGAGATATCCTGGGAGTATTCAGTAACTCTGGTTCTATCAGAGCAGTAACGTTGGTATTTTAATCCTGCATCTACTAAAATCAGTGATCCAAATTTTAAGGTATGATCTGTCGGCAGGGCATGAGGTTTGGCTGCATTTTCATTGATAGCTACGATAGGTTCAAAACTTGGGTTAAATTCACCAAAATTCTGCATAGCATTATTACACTCAAAAAAGAGACGTTTTTCTGTTTGATTGAGACCTTTTAGTTTTAAGTATTGTGCAAAACGTTCAAATGCTTCAGCCCCAAGCTTAGCTGCTTGTCTGATAAGCTTGATCTCTTTGTTAGTTTTGATTATACGTTTTTGCTGTGAAAAATTAGGTGCTGATTCAAAGTAAGTATATTTTGATTCTTTAAGTTTTTCAAAATCAGCAATAGTAAAATCATTTGGATCATAGTGAAGTTTTCTGATCTTATGCTTTTGTAAAAGGGTAGCAGCAGATTTTAAAACATCACGCTCCTCGACAATCTCTACACCTTTGATTGTTTCTTTGGCTTCAGTAGTATAACGTGCATCGGTGATGAAAAATTTATCACCACCAAATTTTAAAAATATAGCATTGTCACATGAAAAGCCACACTCATAATAGATGGCATTTTCATCTTTGAGAATGTAATTTGTCACTATTATTAGTCAGCTTTAGGTTGCTGGCTTTGTTGCTGAGCTGCCTGAGCATCTTGCATAGCTTTGATTTCGCTCAATATCTGAACCATACTTACCATTGCGAGGTGGTAGCTAAAAGGACCAAATCCAGCGATTTGACCAGAACATACAGGTGCGATAAGGCTATTGTGTCTGAACTCTTCTCTTGCGTAAATATTTGAGATATGTACTTCTATAGTAGGTAGCTGCACTGCTTTAATAGCATCACGAATTGCGATAGAAGTGTGTGTATATGCTGCTGGGTTTATGATGATACCCTGAGCATCACCCATACACTCTTGTATCTTGTCTACGATTTCACCCTCAAGGTTTGACTGGTAAAATTCGATCTCTATATTGCTTTGTTTTGCATACGCTTCCATTTGAGCATGAATATCTTCTAGTTTCATCGGACCGTAAATATTTTGTTCTCTAAGTCCTAACATATTAAGGTTTGGTCCTTGAATTACAACAACTTTCATCTTTTTCCTTTTAAATCTTTTAATGTCATAATATTGTAGCTAATTTGCCCTAAAGGATTTATACTATGACTATTATACGTGCTGATTATATATTTGTGATGAATGAAGATTTTGAGATTAAACGTGATTTTGCTGTCGCTTTTGATAAAAAAATAATTGCTATAAATCATGCAGATCTTTTACGTGACAAATACCCACAGGCACTTTTTATAGATGCTGGGAAAAATTCTCTTTTGATGCCTGGACTTATCAATCCTCATGTTCATCTGGAATTTTCTGCTAATAAAACTTCCCTTGTATATGGTGATTTTATTATGTGGCTAAAAAGTGTGATATCTAAGAGAGAAGATTTATTGCAAGAGTGTCAAGAGATTTGCATAAAAAAAGCTATTGATAGTATGTTACAAAGCGGTACTACAACTATTGGTGCTGTTAGTAGTTTTGGTATAGATTTAAAACCATGTGTATATAGTAAAATTAATGTTGTATATTTCAATGAAGTACTAGGATCAAATCCTGCTATGGTAGATGCTTTGTATGAAAATTTTCAAGCTAGACTTTATGAGAGTATTTCATTA
>JALSQA010000332.1 GCA_026985685.1 Campylobacterales bacterium
AATACAGGAGAAGGTGGATTGACTTCTAATTTTCTCTCAACACTAAAGTGCACAGAGTGTAATAATGAATATTTGCAGATGAAAGAAGGAACATGGTTTGCCAAAACAGTTTATAAAATAATGTGCTTTGTGACCAACAAAGAGGTAGCACAGCGTGTATATAGAAAGATGGTAGTTCGCCAAAAAGATCGTGGAACATTTATATTTGATCGAGACAAGATGCTTTTTTTTCGTATTGATTGGTCAAAACCTTTAGAACTATTTCCAAAAAAAGTACCTTCAGGTGTGCCTGATATCATTTTTCAGATGGGTAGTGGATTGTATGGGGTTCGTGATGGGGAAGGTAAATTTGATCCACAACGTTATAAAAAAGTGATGCGTTTTTGTCGTATGAGTGAAATCAAAATAGCCCAGGGAGCAAAACAGACAGGAGGCAAACTTCTGGCATCAAAAGTGAGTGATGATATCTCTTATTATCGTGGTGTTAAAGCACATGAAGATCTTATCAGTCCAAATCGCTTTCCTTTTGCAGATGATGTGGATATGTTATTTGATTTTGTAGAAGAGTTACAAAATCTTTCAAAAAAACCTGTTGGATTTAAAATTGTACTTGCTTCAAGAGAATCTTTTGATGAGTTTGCTCATGCTTTAAAGTTACGTATCAGTGAGGGTAAAAATGTTGCAGACTTTATTACTATTGATGGTGGTGATGGTGGTTCTGCAACTGCACCGCTTGAGATGATGAGTAGAGTGGGGCTTTGTATTGGGGAAGCTTTGGTTATAGTAGATGAGACACTCAAATCTTACGGTATAAGAGATCAAATCAAAATCATAGCAAGTCAAAAAGTATTGACTCCTGATGATGTGGTAGAACTTTTTTGTTTTGGAGCAGATTTTATCAATATCGCTAGGGGATTTATGATATCTGCTGGTTGTATCCGTGCCAGGGAATGTAGTGGTGCAAATGGGCGTGATTGTCCAGTAGGACTTGCAACGATGAATGAAGCTAAAAGAAGTAAATATCTTGTAGAACAAAAAGCCAAAAATATTGCCAATTATCACAGTGCTTTGCTTAAAGGTGTGAGTTCACTTTTGGCAATCATGGGAAAAGATAAATGTAAAATGCTTTGTAGAGATGATTTGATCATGAAAAATGGTATAATTACATAAAAGAAAGATAATACAAATAAGATGGAGCTAAAGCACCATTTCATAGTATATTAATTTTGTATTACCTTGTAAAAAAGGGAGATAATTATGAACGATAAACATTATATGGTAGATATAGCCAAAGAAGCTATCGCTGAAGTTTTTGCAAAACATCCATTGATTGATAGAGAGAAGTTATTGAAAGAACATCCCGAACTTGCCAAGAAAGGAGCAGCTTTTGTGACATTGGAAAAACGACAATCTCTTCGTGGGTGTATCGGTTCTTTGATTGCACATCGAAGTTTGTTGGATGATTTGATTGAAAATGCAAAAGCTGCTGCATTTAGTGATCCTAGATTTCCTCCTCTTAGTGAAGAAGAGTTTAAAGATCCAAATCTCAGTGTAGAGATTTCACTACTTAGTGAACCAAAACCTCTGCCTTATAACGATATAGAAGATCTTAGATCTAAAATCAAACCAGGGGAAGATGGAGTTATATTAAAACTTGGTAGTTATCAAGCAACCTATTTGCCTCAAGTATGGGATCAGCTACCAAAATTTGATTATTTTTTTGCCTCATTGTGTCAAAAAGCTGGTTTGAGTGGGCGTTGTTTACAAGAACATCCCCAAATATACATATATCATGCACAAAAAATAACTTAAAGAATTTTCATGAAACGTAAAAGTGCGGTAAGTGGTATCTTTTATCCCAAAAGATGTGCAGATATTAAAAGGATAATAGAAAAATTTAATAATATCTTAACGAAACATTTTCATGACAAAAAGCTTTTAGGATATAAACCAAGAGCAGTAGTTGTACCTCATGCTGGATATATTTACAGTGGATATACCGCAAATATTGCATATAAAATTGCAGCCAATACAAAACCAAAGAGGGTTATTGTAGTTGGTCCTAGTCATAAGTTTTATTTTGAAGGGATTAGTGGTGCTTTGTATGATTATTTTCAGACACCTTGTGGGGATATCAAAATTGATAGAGAATATTTGAAAAAAATAGAGAAATATTTTCCTGTTACTTTTCGTCCAAAAGCCCACCAAAAAGAGCACAGTACGGAAGTCCAGATGCCTTTTATCCAGCACTATTTTCCTAAAGCAAAAGTTATTGAAATTGTATATGGAAAAGTAGATTATCTAAATCTTGCAAAATTGCTCAATGCTTTGCTCAAAGATAAAGATAATTTTTTAGTCATAAGCACAGATCTTAGTCATTTTTATCCTATCAAAATAGCAAAACAAAAAGATAATGTCTGTTTAAATGCTGTTGTGAAAAGAGATCCTTTTGTATTAGACAGAGGTTGTGAAGCTTGTGGTTTTACTGGATTAAAAGCACTTTTAGAAGTTGTCAAAAGAAAAGGTTTTAAAACAAAACTTTTGGATTATAGAACAAGTGCTGATGCTAGTGGAGATACAAAAAGTGTAGTAGGATATATGAGTGCCATGATTTATATTTAATAAAAATTTATAAAAGACGATATATTGGTATTATGGATCTTTTTAGATCTTGATATAAAACTAGGAAAAGGTTGTTTGTATGGAAATACCTCCTGATGAACTTCATAAAGATGTATCGATTTTATATGTAGAAGATGAAGAAAGTATTCGTGAGGGGTATGGTCGGGCTTTACATAGAATTTCAAACAATATATATACTGCACAAAATGGTCAAGAAGGCTTGGAAATTTTTAAAAAGCATAGACCAGATATCGTGATAAGTGATATAAAGATGCCTATCATGAATGGTATAGATATGTTAAAATTTATCAGAAAAATTGATCCACACTGTCAGGTCGTTTTTACTACTGCACACAATGATAGTGCTTATCTTTTGGAAGCATTAGAATTAGAGGTCAATGGCTATCTTCAAAAGCCTGTTTCAAAAGACTTGCTTAAATCAAAAGTACAAAAACTTTCACAAAATATTGTAAAAGAAAAATTAGCACTTTTACAACAAAAAGAGATAGAAGCTCAAAAAGCAATTTTACAAAATGTACTCGATCATGAACAAAACCTTTTACTTGTAACAGATTTTCAAAATGCACTTTTTGCGAATAAAGCATTTTTAGAGACTTTTGGTGCAAAAGAGATTAGAGAGTTTAATCAAAGATATTCCAATATTTTAGATATATTTTTACCGTTGCCAAATTATTTACATCAAGGTCTTTTGAAAGAGGGTGAAAATTTTTATGATATGCTACTGCGTCATGAAGATACCAAAAGAACAGTAACCTTAATCACCGTAGATGGAGAACCAAAAGCATATAAAATCAATATCTCAAAAATTGTACATGAAGATATTGAATCATATTTGATCTCTTTGACTGATATTACAAAGATGAATATTCAAAAACTAGGAACAGAGAAAAAAGCATTTTATGATAATTTAACTGGTGTTTACAATAGAAATAAATTTGATGAATTATTTGAAAGTGAATTAAATAGGGTAAAACGTTATCATAATGATGCTTCCATCATGGTACTTGATATAGATCATTTTAAAAAGTTTAATGATACCTATGGGCATCTTATTGGTGATGAAGTTTTAGTTTTGTTGGCTAAAACCATTCGTAACAATATCCGTAACACTGATATATTTGCTAGATGGGGCGGTGAAGAGTTTGTCTTACTTTTGACAGAAACACCTAGTGATATAGCTTGTAAAATTGCAGATAATCTGAGAGTAAAGATTGAAGATGCACACCATCCAAAAGCTGGGCAAATTACTGCATCATTTGGGATAACACAATTGTTGGCATCAGATACTATACAAAGTGCATTTCAACGATGTGATCAAGCACTATACATGGCAAAAGCAGCAGGTAGAAACAGGGTTGAATGTATTGTGTGATTTGGGTTAAAGGAATTAAATGTCACTAGATGGTTACGAGCAAATTGTCAATTTTAAAATGATACTACAATGGTTTGGTATCAGTTTTTTGCTACTGTTTTTTGTTGTTTATAAATATATGATGAGTGTGAAACATAACCGAGCTTTGAAAAAATCTTTAAAAAGTTTTGAAATGTTGATGGAATCAACGATAGAAGGGATATTGGTTTTTGATACTAATGGTATCTGTATACATTCAAATCGTGTTGCAGCTAAAATATTTGGATATGAACCAAAAGAGATGATAGGAAAACCTGCTTATACTTTTGTATCTGAACAATCTAAAAATCTTATCAAAGAAAAAATGAATCATTATAATCAAGAACCTTATGAAGCGATTGTGATGCGAAAAGATAAAACAGAATTTCCTGCTATTTTGAGAGGACGTACTATCTCATGGAATAACCAACGTGTACGAATTTCTACGATTATTGATATCTCAGATATCAAACAGTTACAATATGACCTTGAAGAATTGAATCAAAATTTAGAAGATAAAGTTGCGTTACAAATTGAAGATATAAGACAAAAAGATCAAATGCTTCAACATCAAAATAAATTAGCATCTATGGGAGAAATGATTGGTGCGATTGCCCATCAGTGGAGACAGCCTTTAAATGCTATTAATATAAATATTGAAAATCTCGATGATGATTTTGAAGATGGTTTGATTGACAGAAAATTTATAAATGATTTTATTGAAAAAAACAGAAACATGATTGAGTTTATGAGTAAAACTATTGATAATTTTAGAGATTTTTATAAGATTGATAAAAATAAAAAGCCATTTTCGATAAAAGAAGCGATTAAAATTACAACAGAGATTAAAAATTCACATCTTGGGAGTAGTTTTATAGATATCAGTGTGCTTGGTGATGATATTTGGATTGATGGTTATAAAAGTGAATTTGAACATGTGATTTTAAATCTTGTAAATAATGCTGTAGATGCGATTAAAAATAGTGCTGTTGACAATGGTAAAATAGAAATTTTTCTTGATAAAACTAGCGTGAGTATTCAAGATAATGGTGGAGGAATTGATAAAGATATAATGGATCGTATTTTTGAGCCATATTTTACAACAAAAGGAGAAGGTGAGGGAACAGGAATAGGGCTTTATATGTCTAAAGTGATTGTAGAGAAAAATATGGGTGGCGAACTTTATGTTGAAAATAGTAAAAACGGAGCTAAGTTTACGATTTCATTTGAAAATGTATTGTCACACAAAGAAGTCATCAGCCAAAGCGTTGAAGCTTTGGCGGCATAGCTATGAATGATAGTTTGGTGCTTCGTTTGTGATGGTTACATCATGAACATGACTCTCTTTAAGTCCTGCTGTTGTGATTTCGACAAACTCTGCTTTTTCTTGAAAAGTAGCGATATCTTTCGCTCCTACATAACCCATAGAAGCTCTTAATCCACCTATGAGCTGGTGGATAACATTGCTCATCTTTCCACGATATGGAACCATCCCTTCAATCCCTTCAGGTACAAGTTTGTCGGCTGCTGTTCCTTCTTGAAAATATCTGTCATTGCTTCCTTTTTGCATTGCTCCGATACTTCCCATACCACGATAAGTTTTGTATTGACGACCTTGGTACATGAGTGCTTCACCTGGACTCTCTTCTGTACCAGCTAACAGACTTCCTATCATAACTGAACTAGCTCCTACAGCTAATGCTTTAGCTACATCTCCAGAGTACTTAATACCACCATCAGCGATGATAGGTACTCCTAATTCTCTTCCCTTTGCAGAACAAGTATCGATAGCTGTAATTTGTGGTACACCAACACCTGCTACGATTCTAGTAGTACAAATTGATCCAGGACCAATACCAACTTTGACAGCATCAGCTCCAGCTTCCACGAGTGCTTCAACTGCTTCTGGGGTTGCTACATTTCCAGCGATTATGTCTATTTCAAAACGTTTTTTTATCTCTTTGACTGTATCGATAATACCTTTTGAATGTCCATGTGCAGAATCTAAAACAAGCACATCTACACCTGCTTGGATAAGTGCCTGTGCTCTGTCATATTGCCCTACACCTATTGCACCACCAACTCCTAGTCGACCGTATTTATCTTTGAAAGAGTTTGGAAACTCTTTTCTTTTTTTCAAATCTTTGATGGTGATAAGTCCAGAAAGGATACCATTTTCATCTACAAGTGGGAGTTTTTCTATCTTGTGTTTGTGAAATATCTTCTCTGCTTCATCTAAAGATATACCTTTTTGTGCAGTAATCAAAGGTGCCTTTGTCATAACATCTTCTACTTTTTTATTCATGTCATTTTCAAATCTAAGATCTCTGTTTGTGAGGATTCCAACAAGTTGATTGTTTTCTCCTACTACTGGAAAACCAGATATTTTATATTCATGCATGAGGTTATTTGCATTTTGTAGTGTGTCGGTTGGTTTTAGATGTATAGGTTCATTGATGACGCCACTTTCACTCTTTTTGACACGACTAATTTCTCTTGCCTGAGCTTGTATATCCATGTTTTTGTGAATGATACCTATACCTCCCAAACGTGCCATTTTGATGGCTGCTTGATGTTCTGTGACTGTATCCATCGCTGCTGATACAAAAGGGATGTTTAGTTTGATGTTTTTTGTTAAAATTGTTTTGATATCCACTTCTTTTGGCAAAACTTGAGAGTATTGTGGGATGAGAAGGATATCTTCAAATGTGAGTGCTTTTTGTCGGATGTTCATAGATTACACCTTTGTTTTGAGAATGTTTTCAAGACTCATTGAGCCATCAAAAAGGGTTTGTTCGTCAAATGCTTTAGCTACAAATTGTGCACCGATTGGAAGTCCATCAGAACTTGTTCCTACCGGTAGAGATAGAGCTGGAAGTCCAGCTAAATTGATAGCAATAGTATAAATATCACTTAAATACATCTCCAAAGGATCTTTTTTACTACCAAATTTAAATGCAGGTGTAGGAGCTACAGGCATAAAAATAAGATCAGCTTCTTTGAAAATAGATTCGTATTGTTCTTTGATAAGATGTCTTGCTTTTTGTGCACGGATATAGTAAGCATCATAATAACCAGAACTTAATACAAATGTTCCAAGTAAGATTCTTCTTTTTACCTCTTCACCAAATCCCTCTGATCTGGTTTTAAAGTACATGTTTTTTAGGTTTTCTGAATTTACTCTATTTCCATAGCGTACACCATCATAGCGACTTAAGTTTGCACTTGCTTCTGCGGTAGCGATGATGTAGTAAGTGGCTACATCATATTTTGAGTTGATCATATTTTTGTGGACAATCGTATGTCCTGCATCTTCGAGTGCTTTGATCGCTTCGTTAGTGGCTTTTCTTACTTCATCACCTGCTTCTTCCATATAGTTATCGATAACAGCAATGGTTAATTTTCTATCTGGATTGATTTTGTCACTAATTTTTTTATGTTCTACATTTACGCTTGTAGAATCTTTTGGTTCATGACCTGCGATTATATCATAAAGGATAGCAGCATCTTCGACGTTTTGAGTGATAGGTCCTATTTGATCAAGTGAACTAGAATAAGCACCTAACCCATAACGGCTAACTTTGCCATAAGTTGGTTTCATACCAACACATCCACAAAATGCAGCAGGTTGTCTTATACTTCCACCTGTATCACTTCCTAAAGCAGCGATAGCTATACCTCCAGCAACAGCGGCGGCACTTCCTCCGCTACTTCCACCTGGTACGCATTCAAAATTGTGAGGATTGCGTGTCTTACCGTAAAAAGAACTTTCAGTAGAACTTCCCATCGCAAACTCATCCATATTGGTTCGTCCAAATGGACTCAATCCATTTTCTAATAATTTATCGATGACAGTTGCATTATATGGTGCGACATAGCCTTGTAAGATATTTGAAGAGGCAGTAACATTCCATCCTCTAACTTGGATATTGTCTTTGATAGCGATAGGAATACCCTCACCAAACTCAGCAATCTCACTATCAGTGAGCTGTTCTACATAAGCACCGAGAGACTTTTTTTCTTCAATCTTTTGTCGTAAATCTTGTTTTAATGCAGTTATTTCATCTTTTGAAAGAGCAAGAGCTTCTTTTAGTGTGATCAAGCGTATCCCCTAAATATAAATTAAGGGTACCTCTAAAAACTCTAGGTACTCATAATGAGCATTGAAAATGTAAGATTTTACAAGAGATTTATGAAAGCCTAGCCTTAGCTAAGTTGAATAAATATCTTGTAAAAGATTGCCTTTTCAATGTTCACCCTGTGGGCATCAATAGCTTTCCCTTATGCGTCGTTACACACTCTTGAATTAGCTAAGGCTAGTCCTGCGAGTGAGTGCCTAGCCTAAGAAAAAGCTATTGATGTTATGAGTACCTAGAGTTTTTAGAGGTACCCTTTTGATATTCTAGCGAAAAATTGGTTATAAGATGAAAAGTTAAGAGATATTATATCCTTGAGTTGGAATTGGAAGACTTTACATCCGCAGTTGTGGGTGGTCACTGCCATTAAGTTAAGAAGCTATGGGACTAAAGTCTCCATTTCCGAGTATAAAATCTTTAACTTAATGGCATTGCAGGCGGGGTAAAGTTTCCATTTCCCAATGTTAATTTAAAGATATTTGAGGAAATGGATAGTTTATTACCTCTACCTTAACCTCACCACTAAACTTTCTTGCTCTAAATGGATATATACCATT
>JALSQA010000333.1 GCA_026985685.1 Campylobacterales bacterium
ACAGTACTTCAAGAGCCACAGTTTGAAGTTGGTTCAACTTTTGTGGGTGTTACACTAAGTATCATTCCTGAAGTCACCAAAGATAACTATATAATCCTAAAAATAAATCCAACAGTAAGTGAAATCACAGAAAGACACCTAGATGCCAATGGTGTGCCAAGTCTTGCACCAGATATCAAAGTCA
Source organism: Campylobacterales bacterium (assembly GCA_026985685.1). GTDB lineage: Bacteria > Campylobacterota > Campylobacteria > Campylobacterales > QNZT01 > QNZT01. Next base: position 185 of record JALSQA010000333.1, read on the forward strand.
AACAACTCTCATCTATCGTAAAAGTTAAAAATGACCATAAAATTCTCTTAGGTGGACTAATCCAGACCAAAACAGAAAACAAAGATAATAAAGTACCAATTCTAGGAAATATTCCACTGTTTGGAGGTTTGTTTCATAGCAATCAAAAAGTCAAATCAAAAAGTGAAATGATAATAGTTATGACACCAAAACTCATCAAAGGAGATGAGAGTCAATCTTCATTGGCAAACCTAGAAGAGAGTATCAACTACAACTAAAAGGTCAAAGTATGCAACAAAATCTTCGTATAGGTGATATTCTTATAGATGCAGGATATATCACACATGAACAACTCATGCAAGCTTTGGCAATCCAGAAACAAAGCAACTATACCAAAAAACTAGGTGAGATATTTATACAAGAGGGATTGATTAGTGAAAAAGATTTTGCTCTAATCCTTGCAAATCAGCTTAAAATAGAATTTATCGATCTTTACAGTATTGATATCAATTTTTCACTTTTTAAAAACTACTCTATAAAAATCTTGAAAAATGCAGATGCTGTTATCATAAAAGAGGATGAAGATTTTGTTCATATCGCAATATCTGATCCTTTAAATTACGATGCACTTGAACTTCTTGAGCGTTCATTTGTCACAAAACCTATAAAATTTTATATCGCTTTAAAAGATGATATCAAACACGTCTTTGAGCGTCTTGAGATTATCGAAACAGCAAGAGTGCTGATGGATAAAGTCAAACAAGAGATTTCATCAAATGATTTCAAACTTGACAATGAGCAAAGTGCTATTTTACAGCTAATAGAGCAGATACTAAAAACTTCTATCATCAACAATGCCAGTGATATACATATAGAACCAAATGCGGTAGATGTTTCTGTCAGAAATAGAATAGATGGTGTTTTAAGAGAGATATTTGTACTTGATCTTAAAGTTTACAATGCCCTTGTCTCTCGTATCAAAATACTTGGAAATCTTGATATATCAGACAAAAGACGCTCCCAGGATGGACGTTTTGCAATGTCTATGAATAACAAAGCATATGATTTCAGACTCTCAACCGCACCGACAATGCATGGAGAATCTATTGTCATGAGGATACTAGATCAACAGAAAATTCTCTTAACACTAGATAAATTAGGTATGAGTGAACAAAATTTTGAAAAGTTTAACTCCCTTCTTCATGCACCCTATGGTATCGTATTTATCACAGGTCCAACAGGAAGCGGTAAAACGACCACTTTGTATGCAGCTCTAAATGAGATAAAAGATATACAAAACAAAATCATCACCATAGAAGACCCAATAGAGTACCAGCTACCACTCGTACAGCAAATCCAGACAAATGATAAGATAAATTACGGATTTAGTGATATATTACGATCAGTCCTGAGACAAGATCCTGATATCATCATGGTAGGTGAAACAAGAGATGAAGAGACACTCTCTACGGCAGTTGGTGCATCATTGACTGGTCACCTGGTCTTTTCTACACTTCATACAAACGATGCACCAAGTGCAATCACAAGAATGGTACAAATGGGACTACAGCCCTACTTGATCGCTGATTCACTTGTAGGTATCGTGACACAAAGACTTGTTAGAAAAATATGTTCTTCATGTAAACAGCCACACAAACCTCAGCGTTCACTTTTACAAAAAGCACAAAAATATTTACCCGATACTTATCAGTTTTATAGTGCACCAGGGTGTTCAGTTTGTGGTTTTTCTGGATACAAAGGTCGTGTGATGATATGTGAAATACTTACAATAGATTCCAACTTATCCAATCAAATATCATTGGGTAAAAACAAATATGAGATTTATCAAGCAGC
>JALSQA010000334.1 GCA_026985685.1 Campylobacterales bacterium
AAATATTTAAATTTCAACTGCACTCCTTTATGATAGTTTTTTTAATTTTTCTTGAATACTTTTTTGATAAGCAGGTACATTAGCAGTTATACTCTTTTTCAACTCTTCTCTTTGGCTAAGTAGTTGCTTTGTAAATTCATCATATTTTTCTTCAATTGATGCTTTAGTACTTTCGATCAATGTTTCTGCTTTCTCTTTTGCCTGTGAGATTGCATCTTGACGAATTTCATGAGCTTTTGATTTAGCAGCTATGATTGTTTCATTTGCAGCTTTTTGTGCTTCCTCTACATCACTTCCCATCTGCTTTGCAGAATTCATATCGTTTTTGATTGTTTCGTCTCTTCTATCCATAAATGCTAAGAGTGGTTGATATAGCATTTTATTAAGAATATATATGAGTCCTAAAAACAACACCGCAACAAATAACAGTAAACCAAGTTGTATATCTAACATAGGTAGCCTTTTGTAAGTTTTTTCAATTTGTCAATGAAAAATTCGCATGATTGTATCATACTATTTATAAAGAAAAATTTAATTATCTGATAATAGCGATAAGAACGTGTTAATTTGTGCTTCATCTTCAAAAGTAAGAGCGACTTTATTTTTAGAATTTGAAACTTTAAATCCTTTATCTTTTAACCTTTTTACCAGATCATCAATTTTGGGTAATTTACTTGCAGATGATGTTTGGAATGATACTGTATTACTTGTATCCTGCGAAGTTGAAACATTTTGTTTTAAACTTTTAACCAACTCTTCACTATCACGTACACTCAATTTTTGACCAACGATAGTATCTGCAATCATTTTTTCAGTTTCATGATCCAAACCAACCAGAACTTTTGCATGACCTTGCGTTATTTTCCCATCTGTGAGTAAATTTTGTGTATATTCTGATAATTGGAGTAAACGTAAAGTATTTGTAATTTGAGAGCGACTTTTGTGGATAATATCACTTAAGGCATCTTGAGTGATTTGGTACTCATCAATCAACTCTTTATATGATTGTGCCAACTCCAAAGGTGATAAATTCTCTCTTTGAATATTTTCAATCAACGCCAATTCACGTAAATTTTCATTTTCATAATTGGCTACAATAGCTTTTATTTTCTCAAAACCTGCAAGTTTAGAAGCTCTAAATCTCCTCTCACCAGCAATAATCATGAAACCATCATCTTTTTCTATAACAACTATTGGCTGTAATTGTCCATGTTTTTGAAGTGAACTTGATAACTCCTGAAGTGCTTCTTGATTAAAACTTTTACGAGGTTGATATATATTTGGTGTTATTTGAGAAAGTGGAATCTCTTTGACAACTGTACTGTCACTCTCTATATCTTGTCTGTAAGCATCCTCAACATCATCAAGAATTGCACTTAATCCTCTACCCAATCTATTTTTTGCCATGCATCTCTCCTGTTTTGAAAATTTTTGTGAAATAGTTTTTGTAATAATATATCTATTTGTATAATTTGTAGTTTAATTCTAGCCAGCATCGAGAATAGACTGAGCAAGATGTTGATAAGCAATCGATCCTGTAGATTTTATATCATAAAGAAGTATAGGCTTACCGAAACTTGGTGATTCAGCCAACTTTACATTACGTGGGATAACAATATACTTTTCTTCGCTCTCTTCTAATACAAATAATTTACTACTAAAATGCTGTTGTAAATCATAAAGAACATTTTTAGAGAGATTATTTTGTGCACTATACATCGTAGGAAGAAAGCCTTTGATACTTAACTTTGGATTGATCGTTTTTTTGATTAGTTTGATTGTATTTAAAAGCTGAGCCAATCCTTCAAGTGCATAAAACTCACACTGGATAGGGATAATAACCGAATTAGAAGCACTCAGTGCATTTATCGTAATAGGTCCTAGAGCAGGAGGAGAATCGATGATAATATAATCATATCTATCTTTAACTTCATCAAGTTTTTCTTTTAAAACTAACTCTTTTTTTTCAATACCACTATCATAAAAATCTTTCTCTAATCCAACCAGACCAATATTTGCAGGTACAAGATCTAACATGTCTATATTTGATTTTAAAATTGTCTGAGACATTTTTTTACGACCTATAAGCACATGGTAGATATTGTACTCATAATCACTTCTGACAAAACCCAAGCCCGTAGTTGCATTTGCCTGTGGATCAATATCAATCAATAAAACTTTTTTTTCTGCTACAGCAAGAGAAGCAGCAAGATTTACCGCCGTTGTAGTTTTTCCGACACCACCTTTTTGGTTTGCTATTGCTATAATTTCGCTCATCTTAAACTGTATATCCTTCTGTTTTCTAAATATATCGACCCATCTTCGAGAAGCTTTGCTTCCTGTAATGACACCTTTTTACCACTCTCTTTATCATGATAGAGATAGCTTGTAGAATGTAAAAATTCTACCTTATATTTTATAAATATATCCTTCCAAAAATTTTCTTGTTTTAATTTTAAAAAATAATCAAAAATAAGCTTTTTTCTATCTACTGCAATATCTAATTTTCCAAATCCTCTGGGTGCACTTGTGAGATTTAAACCAATTGAACATATTATAATTTCATCTTTTATAATTGCAGTAATTGTACCACCAATCTTTTGCTTATCTATATAAAAATCATTGGGCCACTTTAGCCACACTTTAGATCCTTTCTCACTAAGAAGTTCTTTTAACAGAAAAGAAAAATAGATTGACATAGATTGCATAGGTAAATCGGCAGGAAGAGTATCTTTATGAATACAAAAGGATAAAAAAAGATTTCCTTCCAGACTTATCCAACTATTACATCGACTTCCTATACCTGATGTCTGTTTTGATGCCAAAACTGCCACAGGAGGTTTGAGTTGTTTTTGTTTTAAAGCATCTAACAGATATAAATGTGTAGAATCGATACTTTCAAGATAACGTATCTCCAATACCAAGCCTTTTACCACGTATATAATCAACCACACCCATAGCTTTTTTTGATGGCGGTTGAACTTGTGCTATCTCTAACACACCTTTTATACAGGAGACTAAAATAGTATCATCCAATATTTTTATAATCTCACCCTCTTTATGCTCACCCTCGGTGCTATATAATGAAATTTTTTTAAGTTTTAAACCACTTTTAGTGAAAATTCCCGGCCAAAAAATAAAAGCCAAATATTTAGCATATACTTTAGAAGCATCATCAAAACAGACCTCTCCATCACTTTTAGAAATCTTTTTGGCATAGCTACTATCTGCTGATATTTGTGGTATAGGCTGGATTTTAGTAAAATTTTGCAATGTTTTGATACAAAGTTGTGCAGCCAAATGTGATAAATCTTCAAATAGACAAATAGCATCTTTATCTCTGATATCTAAAACACTATATCCCAGAATATCACCAGTATCCAAACCAACATCCATCTCCATTGCAGTCACACCACTATAATGATTTTGATCCAGTATAGCAGACTGGATAGGTGAAGCACCTCTGTACTTTGGTAAAAGTGAAGCATGAAGATTGATGCAAGGAGCGATACAAAGAACCTCTTTTGGCAAAATCTGTCCATACGCAGCAACAACTATAAAATCAGGTTTTTTACTCTTTATATAAGCGATACTCTCTTCATCTCTCAAAGTCAATGGTTGAAAGATATCTACTTTCAAATCTTCATGAAGTATATATCGTTTAGTATCTGGTGGTGTTAATATCTGCTTTCTTCCTACTGGTTTATCGCTCTGGGTAATCAAAGATACAACTTCTATATCCTCTTGTTCAATAAGAGCCTTTAAAATAACAGTAGCATAAGAGGGTGTTCCCATAAAAACAATTCTCACATACACTCCTTACAAAAATGTGTACCACCAGTTTGTTTACCTTCAAGTAAAAAACTTTTGACTATAGATAGATCAAAACCACTTGTCATGAACATTTCTCTATCCAAGTCAAGCAAAAATTTTGCTGCTTTTAGCTTAGTCGCGATTCCGCCTGTGGCAAAGGCATGATTTGGATCACAGGGAATTTCCAAATCTTCATCTAATATTTCAGATACTTTTGTACGCAGTTTTGCACCATCATTTTGCCTTGGATCACTATCATAATAACCATCAATATCTGAAAGTATCACTAACATATCAGCATCAAAATAGTAAGCCACATGAGCTGATAATTGGTCATTGTCACCAAAAACAAGCTCTTGGGTTGCTGTTGTATCATTTTCATTGATGATAGGAATAACTTTGTTTTTCAAAAGTGTATTTATCGCATTTTTTGCAAAAGATGTACGCTTTCTTGAATCAAAATCATCAGCTGTCAATAATATTTGTGCACTAAGCAACCCGTATGAAGCTAACTTTTTTTGATATACACTCATCAAATATGGCTGCCCCACCGCAGCAATAGCCTGGCGGTTTTCAAGTTTGGACTTATCTAATTTTAGCTTGGAGTAACCAGCAGCTACAGCACCAGATGAGACTAACATAACTTCATATTTATCTTGTAACTGGTGTAGTAATGAGACGAGATTGGTGATACGATCTCTTGCTAATCTATTTTGCTCACTCAACACATGAGAACCTACTTTAACAACCAATCGTTTCACACTTCTCCTTTTGTAACAACATCTAAAAGAGCATAACGTAAAGGATCGATATTGATCTGAGTAATAGAAGAGATAGGTGCTACAAAAAATGGTTTTGATTTATCATAAACATATGGCAATTCCAACTCTTGAGAATAACTAGGATACTTTTCATCAAAATGGTATTTATTTTGGTGTTTTTCATCACTAAGATTTAAATCTTTCAAAAATTCTTCTACTTTAGAGATAACCTCATCTTCACTCAAAGCATCAGCTCTTGTTAATGCAATAGCAAAATTTCTCTCTTTTAACTCTTGTGAAAAATTTGCTAATTCAGCTTTTAAGACTGTATACTGTTCAGACAAAGGACGATAATTTGCCAAATCAATCATAAAAAGCAAAAATTTTGTCCTCTCAATATGACGTAAAAAATCAAGCCCCAGACCTTTGCCATCACTAGCCCCCTCAATAATACCTGGAATATCAGCCATCACAAAAGCACTGTAAGCATCAATTTGCACTACTCCAAGCTTTGGTGTAAGGGTTGTAAATTCATAATTTGCTACTTGTGGTGTTGCATTGGATAGTTTGGAGATCAGTGTTGATTTTCCAACATTTGGAAAACCTACCAAGCCAACATCGGCTATCAATTTTAACTCTAATCTTATCTCTCTTGTCTCACCAGGAAGTCCAGGCTGTGCATATGTTGGTCGCTGGTTTGTTGAACTTCTAAAATGCCAGTTTCCAAGTCCACCCTTTCCACCTTCTAAAAATTTAACCCTCTGTCCATCTTCTGTCAAATCCAAAAGTACTTCACCACTTTGAGCATCTAGTACTTGTGTTCCAGGAGGCACTACAATCGTAAGTGATTCACCTTTTTTACCATATTTTTTACGTCCTTCACCAGGTCTGCCATTTTTGGCTTTTAGATGGTTTTTACCACGGAAAGAGGAGAGTGTATGGCTGTTTTTATCCACTTCAAACCATACATCGCCACCACGTCCGCCATCTCCACCATCTGGACCACCTTTTAGTACAAATTTTTCTTGACGAAAGGATACCGAACCAGCTCCACCTTTACCAGAACTGACACTTAATTGAACATTATCTATAAACATATTTGCCTTTGCTTCTTAATCTTTGTGGATTATAGCAAAAATTGATGAGAATGAAATTATTGAGGTAAGAAGTTAAGAAATATAGTACTTTTGGAAAGTAAAGCCTTCCCATTCCAGTTATAGGCATCCCGCCAAAGGAAGGTAAAATTGACGGGATGGTTTTTGGCTTAGTTTAACCACATTTTCCTAGACCGCATTTTCCTTTTACCATATCTTTGGCTTTAGTTTTTACTGTAGTTTTTGCTTTTTCTACGGTTGCATTGACTTCACTAGAAACTTGTTTTTTGACTTGATCTTTCATATGATCACCCATACCACCACCACATTTTGCATAAGCTGTTGTACCTACAAACAATACTGCCAAAACAGAAATAATTAACTTTCGCATCTTTTCTCCTAAAATTATTTTTATAACACTCAAATTTTATTGAGAAAACGTGTAATGTATGTGTAATTTTTCTTTTAAGGTTTTTGTATAGTTCTTCTATGTAGACGTATTGGTTCACTGATACCTGTTTTGTTTTGATCTACCGTAACTACCACATCAATAATAGCAGTAAGATTAGAATCAGATGTTGAGATATTATTTTCCAAAATATGACTACAGGTTACAGGAATACCATTTCCAATATACCAGATATTTACATCTGCATGATGAGTAGGATTTAGAGCATTTGGATAATTTATCTTAATCTTTTCAATACAACTTTGATTATTTTCATGTCCTGATATAGCAAGTAAGGCAAACTCAGTTGCATTCCTTGTCAATATCTCTGCTTGTTCTTTTAGATAAAGATCAATAGTTGATTTTACTGAACTTGTACTATAAGAGATCATCATCGTCATCAATAGTGCCACACTCATCATGATTAAAATAGCTACAAGTAATCCAAAACCTTTACGCATCAAAACACCGCCTTCTCTTTACATACTCCAATAGGTGTACCTGTTTGATTGTTATCTTGTATACAAAGTTTGATTCTAACGGTATTTCCAACTTTTATGAAACGAAATGTACTTACATGTTCAGCCATAACAGCATGATTGATTCCATCATAATAATGTTCTCCATACCAAGGCTGATAATTATAATAAAGAGTTAAATTAAAATCATTCTCATTACTACCCTCTGGGACGATAGCATACGCACTCCATGCTAAATAGTACTGTTCACACAACTCTTTAGAAGCTGTATTTTCTGTAAATTGTAAGATATCTTCACCCACACTTTTGACCCGTAGTGTATTGTTATGATCAGTTGAACTATAATCAAGTCCATACATTTTAGGATCAATACTATTCCAGCATTTAAAAATGATAGCTGCACCATCTGAAGCAGTTGGATTAGATAGATCAACACCATTGTATGAGAGGGCATTGATTGTCTCTTTTGCATAAGTCAGATGAGATCCCTTTGTTACTATCTGTGTTTTATTTGTATCTGGATTATCCAGATCAACAAAACCACTCCAGCCAGGGATATTGACTGAGCCATTATATTCTCCTAAAAATCCTTCATTGTCATATCCTATCCATTCAATCATGTTATAAGATTCATTGATATCTGTAGAAGAGAGAGGTTTAAAATTATTTGTACTTTTAATTCTGGCTATAGCTGTATTTTTCACCCTGTATTGAAGACGTTTTGCAATTTGTTCGATAGTCAGTTCCGTCTTTTGTGTCAATTCATTTACTATTTTTGAGCGTGTATATCCTTGATACATATGCGATATGATATCAGCACCTATCATAGCAACGATACCAAGTATCACTATCACAAAAATAATCTCTATCAAAGTAAAAGCTTTTCGTTTTTGCATATAATCTCTTTTCATCAATTTGCCATTCTATAGAGATATTTTGCCTGACCTATATTACATGAGAAAGTTCTAAAAATAAAAGGTTGATAATTTTGACTAGTCACATTTAACTCAATCATTTTAATATTTGTACTATTATTTAAATCAGTGATACTCTGTTTGTTTGAAATATTAAAATCAAATGTAACTGTTGTCTGGTTATAGTCACTCATATCACTGATATAATAAACCTTAGTACCAAGTGTCAGATTTTTATCCAAATAGTCAAAACTATCTGTAGGACTGCCTGTTCCACTAAATGCAATTGTCACTGTTTTATTGTCAAAGTCATTGATATCTGTGATATTTGTATCTACAGAAGTAGAAGGAAAAGTCTCACTTGTCATGTTACCATCCATCATATGTCTTCTTTTATCTTTTGGGATATGCCCTATTCTTCTATTTGTATTTAAAGTTGTGGCATTTCGATCAAGTTCGCTATCTCCATTTTTGACATCCAAAACCACAATCATCGTACTATTTGCATCTAAAGCTTTATCATCCCATATATAACTTAGAATATTTCCCATCTTAGTTCTTGCAGCTAAGATTGATTCTTGCATCAAAGAGAAGTTATCATTTTTGGCACTTTGAGATAACATCATAGGAACAGTCATGACAGAGATGGAGATTATCACAATGGCTAACACCAACTCTATCAAACTAAAAGCACCTCTTCGCATCTCTTACCACTCCATCTTTTTGATATCTCGTTTTGATATATTGCTATCAACGGTGTAACCTAACTTACCTTTTCCACCCCAAACTCTAGCAGCACTTGTAAAATCAACATTTCCAGAAGTTGTCGTAACAGCAGCAGAAAAAGGGTTATATAAAAGCCAACTAGATGGAGTTAAAACCACTTTATCTCTATGTGGTGCTTTGATTCCATTTAGTGACAAATCAATACTTTGTAATGGTGTTGCATCAACAACTTGTACCCCATTATTTGTATGCTCAATACTATGTGTTCCTAAAAGTGGGGATGTATGTATACTATTTATGGTATACCAATTTACACTATCCACACTTTCAGGATTGTTTGCTAATGTATATCGGCTTTTGTTACAATCTTTACAATATATTTCATAATAAAGTGGCATAGTACAAGTTGGTTTATCTACTGTGATATCTGGCAAATGCAAACGTCCATAATA
>JALSQA010000335.1 GCA_026985685.1 Campylobacterales bacterium
TTACAAGACATCTTGACTTGATTAATGCTCAATGTGGTGATCGTGGGGGAGAAATTTTTTATTTTGGTTTTGATAATAACTATAATGGAATTTTGGATTCTGAAGAAGTTGATGAATCTAAAAATGTTGTTATTTGTAATGGTTATAGGGGATTACAAGGTGAAAAGGGTGAAGATGGTACATCGATAACTATTGAATCTATTACCAATAATGATGATGGTTCTATGCACATAGTTTTTAGTGATGGTACAGAGCATACGACAAAACCATTACTACCTTTGGTTAAAGATATAAAACTTGACAATTTAAAACAAGATACAGATGGCACTTATACTTTAGAATTTAATGTAAATGGTACAAAAAATAATATTAAGTTAGCGTTAGAAACACAAGGTGATAAAAAGCTTGTAATAGAAAAAAAAGTAATAAACAAAGATAACAGTATTACTATATGGTTTAGTGAAAAGACTGTTAAAAAAATTAGAAAATTAAGAGCATTAAATGAATTAGTTCATGTAACTACTGTTACAAAAAACAGTGATGGTACCTATAATATTACATTTAAAAATGGTCCAGAAATAAAAAATGCTGATTTGTCTATGTTGCGTGAGTCAGAATTAGTAAATCTTAGTGCAATTAGAGTAAATGAAGATGGTTCTATAACTTTATTTTTCAAATTAAAAAGTGATATAGCTAATCAATTAAGAATAGTATCTGTTGATACAAATGAAGATGGTTCTTTGACTTTAACTTTTAGTGATGGTTCTTCTTTTACAACTGCATCGTTAAAAGGAGCAAAAGGTGACAAGGGTGACAAAGGAGATACCGGAGCGACTGGAGCAAAAGGCGATAAGGGAGACAAAGGTGACACTGGGGCAACTGGGGCAAAAGGCGATAAGGGAGACAAAGGTGACACTGGAGCGACTGGTGCAAAAGGTGACAAGGGTGACACTGGAGCGACTGGTGCAAAAGGTGACAAAGGAGATACCGGAGCGACTGGGGCAACTGGTGCAAAAGGTGACACTGGAGCGACTGGTGCAAAAGGTGACAAGGGTGACACTGGAGCAACTGGGGCAAAAGGCGATAAGGGAGACAAGGGTGACACTGGAGCGACTGGTGCAAAAGGTGACAAGGGTGACAAAGGAGATACCGGAGCGACTGGAGCAAAAGGCGATAAGGGAGACAAGGGTGATCCTGGCGAGGATGGCGAGGATGGTTATAATTCGCTTATTAAATCGTCAGATATTCCAGTTGGAGATGCTACATGTTCAAAAGGTGGTGTAAAATTTGAGATAGGGTTAGATATAAATCAAAATAATACATTGGATAGTGATGAAATAATCCAAACACAAACTGTTTGTATGCCAAGTGATCAAACACCTCCTCAAGACGATATCACAAAAATTCATGACATACAAGGATCAGGTGCTTCATCTCCTATGGTAGATGAAGAGGTAACAATCGAGGGTATCGTTACTGCTGTATATCTGACTGACCCAACAGATAGTAGTAAACCACTAAAAGGATATTTTGTTCAGGAAGAGGATGCGGACAAAGATGGTAATGATGCTACATCAGAAGGTATCTGGGTCTATGATGCATCACATAATGTAAATGTTGGTGATAAGGTAGAAGTAAAAGGTAAGGTAAAAGAGTTTTATCATTTAACAGAGATAGGAACTGTATCTAGCGTAGTAGTAAAAGATACTGCTCAAAATCTACCATCTGCAGTAACTGTTTCTCTACCGATGGCATCTGCAGATTCATTTGAGAAGTACGAGGGGATGCGTGTGAAGTTTACTCAGCCACTTGTTACAACTGATGTCTATAATCTTGGTAAATATGGTGAAGTTCTTTTATCCTCAGGTGATAGACTATGGATACCTACACAGATAAAAAATCCAGGAACTGAGTCTGATGCTGTAAATGTGGCAAATAAACTAAATCAAATAGTACTAGATGATGCAAGTAACAAAAAGTATGTAAATAAAGTAATTTATCCAGGAACTGGATTAAATAAAAATAATGAACTTAGAATAGGTGATAAAGTAACTGGACTTGAAGGTATCATGACCTATGGATATGGACACTATAAGATAGAACCAACAGGTGAAGTAACATTTACAAAAGACAATCCAAGAGATGATAATAGACAGATGCCAAGTGTAGATGGTAATCTAAAAGTTGCATCTATCAATGTACTTAACTATTTTAGAACAATAGATGAAAATGGTAATACATGTGGACCAAATAATGGCGGATGCAGGGGTGCTGACTCTAGTGTAGAGTTAGAAAGACAAACTGCAAAGATGAAAGCAGCACTTCAAAAGATGGCAGATGAGGGTGTTTCTATCATCGGATTAATGGAAATTGAGAATGATGGCGGTACTACAGCATCATATATAGCAAATCTTTTAGGAGATGACTGGGATTATGTGAAAAATCCTGGGAATGGAGCTTTGGGTACAGATGTGATTACTGTGGGTATGATTTACAACAAAACAAAAGTAGCATTGATAGACCAATCTAAAACTATAGCTGATGGAGAGTATCAAGGAGCGTTTGATGGCTTAAACAGAAAGCCTTTGGCACAAACATTCAAAGACATAAATACAAATGAAAAGTTTACTATCATCAATAATCATTTCAAATCAAAAGGAAGCTCTGGAGGGTGTATTCAGGTTGATAAAGATAGACAAGGTAACTGTAATGGTACTAGAACTAAAGCATCCGAAGATGTTTTGAGTTGGATAAGTGATGATAATGTTAATTGGGCTGATGAAGATTTTCTTATTATCGGTGATTTGAACTCTTATGCAAAAGAAGACCCTATCAAAAAACTTGAAGATGGAGGATTTACAAATATTGATGAGTCAGGAAATGCCTACTCTTTTGTATATTATGGACAAGCTGGTACACTTGATTATGCACTTGCAAATAATTCACTTAAATCAAAAATAAAAGATGTTAAGAGATGGCACATCAACTCAGATGAAAGTTGGGTATTTGACTACAATAAAGATGACAGTGACCAAAACTATGGTAGACCAAAACCTCAAAATTACTTAGATGATCTCTATCAGGCAAATGCTTATCGAATGTCAGATCATGATCCTATTATCGTAGGGTTTAATTTCACAGCACCACAAACCAACCAACCACCAGTTGCAAATGCTGGACATGATTATGAAGATATAAATTTAGGAGATGGCACTTTTACTCTGAGAGATAGGGGTAGTAGTGATCCAGATGGTAATATTGTAAAATATGAATGGTTTGAAAATGGTATCAAATTAGGTGAAGGTACTCCACTGGATGTTCAACTTGATGTAGGAACACATACTATTACATTGAAAGTTACTGATGACAAGGGTGCAACTGGCACTGATGATGTAGTTTATAAAGTCATTCCAAATCCAACACTCATTATATCTGAATATATAGAAGGAAGTAGCAATAACAAAGCCATTGAAATCTATAACGGTACTGATGATGCAATTGATTTGGCTGAGTATAAACTGGTGAAATACTCAAATGGTGATATGACTAAAGCAACTAAAATTGATTTAAGTGGCACACTTCAAAGCGGTGAAGTATATGTGATAGCAAACAAAAGTGCAAGTGATGATATTAAAAACAAGGCTGATTTGACTACTAGTTCATTAAATTTTAATGGTAATGATCCAGTAGCTATCCTGAAAGTTTCAGATGATTCAACTGTAGATATTATTGGTGTAGCTGATAGCAGTAGCAATTGGGGTAAAGATAAAACTTTTAGAAGGAAAAGTGATATAGCAACTGGTTCTGCGACTTATGATACTAATGACTGGGATGAGTTTGCAAAAGATACATTTGATGGATTAGGGGAAAGATAGTCTAGTGTTTTCAATTACAGTCTGTTATCAGACTGTAATTGATTTATTCTAAAATAACAAAACAAAAAATAAGGAGTTAATTATGAGATTTAAGTTTTCTATAGCACTATGTGCAGCATTGATGGTTCTGAGTGGATGTAATGATAGTACAAAAGATATAAAAAGTATTAATGACAATACAAAACGAGATAGTGTTAAATTGGATAGCACTGGTAGTAAAATCAGTTTTAATAATACAGCACAAAAAGTTTCTACAGATTCACAGAAAAACAAAGCACCACAATTTATATCTAAGACACAAACACTTGCACCTGCAAATTTAGCACCTGTATGTAAAATAAAAGTTAGCTCAAATAGTATTCATGTTAATGATACGATTCATTTTTCTGCTTCAGAAAGTTATGATCAAGATGGAAATATAGTAGCATACAAATGGGAAGATATGGATGGTAATGTTCTTAGTGAAAGTAGTGAATTTGACAGAGAGTTTATCTATCCAGCTAAATATATTAAAACTCTTTATGTAACAGATGATAAAGGAAAAACTAGTAAATGTAGTGTAAATATTGCTGTATTAGGATATACGCATAAAGCTTTAACAACTAATTTTATCCATATCAACGATCATCACTCTCATCTGTCAAGTGAAAATAGAAGTCTCTACTTTAATGGTAAAAAAACTTATGTTCAGATGGGTGGTTTTCCAAGGGTCGTAACGAAAATAAAAGAGCTTCAGGAGACAAAAGAAAATCCTATAACACTTCATGCAGGAGATATGATCCAAGGTACACTCTATTACACTATCTTTAAATCACAAGCAGATATAGATATGATGAAGCAAATTAAATGGGATGCTATAACTATAGGAAATCATGAATTTGATGATGGTGATGCTGAACTTAAAAAGATTATTGATGGTTTAAACGGCATACCTTTTGTTTCTGCCAATGTTTTTGCACAACCTGGAAGTTTATTAGCAAATATGTGGAAACCATATACAATAGTAGAAAGAGATGGTGAAAAGATAGGTATAGTAGGTTTGGTTACAGGACAAAAAACAAAAGTTTCGTCAAGACCAAGTGATCAAATAGTATTTCTTGATGAAGTTTTAAGTGCACAAAAATCTATTGATGATCTTAAGGCTTTAGGTATTAACAAGATTGTTCTTTTAAGTCACAATGGTATGAAACATGATTTAGATATCGCTTCAAAACTGACTGATATAGATGTTGTTATCGATGGTGATTCACACTCTTTGCTTGGAGATTTTTCTATGGTAGGTCTGAAAAGTGCTTATGCAAAATACCCAGAGGAAGTTACATCAGCAAACGGAGATAAAGTATGTGTAGCATCAGCATGGCAATATGCTTACGCTGTTGGTGATTTGGAAGTAGATTTTGATGAAGCAGGGAAAGTTACCTCATGCAAAGGTCAAACCACTCTTCTTTTAGGGGATAGTTTTAAACAAAAAGATACTAAAGGTAAAAAAGTAGATGTCAATTCTACAGAGTTTGTAAATATCATGAAAGTAATTGATTCTACACCACAACTTGAAATAGTAGAACAAGATCAAGATACACTTGCAAAACTGAAAAAATACAGCGATCAAATAGATGCGAAAAAAGCAGAAGTTGTTGGAAATGCTGCTGAATTTCTAGGTCATAACAGAATCCCAGGTGATAAAAAAGATGGTGTAAGTGATCTCGCACTTGGAAGTGATATCGCTCCGCTTGTTGCTAAATCATTTTATCTAAAAAGTGCAAGAGCTGATGCCTGTATCCAAAATGCTGGTGGTGTCAGAATTGCGATAGATCAAGGTCCTATAGATATAGAAGAAGCATATACTCTCTTGCCATTTTCAAATACACTCTATGAGCTTGATATGACTGGTGCTGAGATCAAGCAAGTTCTTGAAGATGCTATCACAAACTTCAAAGACAATGGCGGTTCTACTGGTTCTTTTCCATATGCATATGGACTCAGATATGATGTTGATTTGACACAGCCTAAAAATAACCGTATCTCAAATCTTGAAATCATGAAGAGAACTGATAAAAGCTGGTCTGCTATCGATAATGCAAAAACATATGTTATCGTTACAAACGACTATATCGCAGCGGGCAGAGATGGATATACAACATTCAAAACAGTACAAGATACAAGAGGTGAAGGTGTAAATACATACTATGACTATGCTATGAGTTTTGTAGATATGGTTAAAGGATTATATGCCAAAGGCAAAGAGTTGACAAAACTCCCGGCAGAGGAACATCCTATTAAATCTTTTAAACAATAAACTATTAATAATATATTATTGTCAAATATATTTTGGCTTTTTTATATAAAAAATATATGAAAGAGGATGAAAGCCATCCTCTTTTTTTAACTTAAGCAGCTTTTTTTGTAGATTTTTTAACTACTACTTTTTTGCAAACATTGTTTACTGCTTTTTTAGCAGACTTTTTAGCAGCTTTTTTGTTTGCTGGTTTTGTTTTTAAAACCTTTTTTGCAACTTTCTTTGATACTGCTTTAAAATCTTTCTTAGCAAGTCTCTTTTTAGCTACTGCTTTTTTTGCAGTTTTTGCAACAACTTTCTTGATAGCCTTTTTCTTAAGTACTTTTTTTGCCATGATGGCTCCTTTGTGTTTTATATTTTTATTACTAAATATGTATTTTAGTAATAAATTATGGTGATTATATATATTTATTCCTTTAAAAGAGATAAAATCTGTAAATATATGATATACTTGTACATTACAAAATGATTACAAAAGGTGGCTATATGACTTTTATTGAATTTAAAAAAGAGTTGCTTGATGCAGAGATTACATTACCAAAATTTTCCAAATTGATCAAAGTAAGTGAAAAAAATATTCAATCCTATAAAAAAAAAGGAGAAGTCCCAAATACAATTGCTGTTATAGCAGTCTGTTTTTCTAATCTTCACCGTCAAGGCATAGACTACAAATCTATCGTAGAATCTTTAGGATTAAAAGCAAAAACAAAAAAGGGGGCTGGTTTTGGGAAAAAAAGAACGAAAAAAGAGGATAAGCCAGCACCAAAGTAACCATACTGTCACCGTTTTGAAATAACTATGTAACCTTATGAGAGTAATATAAACGTATTTTTTATTAAAAGGATACAATATGTCACTCTTTACCAGAAGAGAATTTTTAAAGATTTCAGCTTTGAGTGCTTGTTCACTTTATATATCTACAACTTTTACAGGTTGTGGAGATGATACAGATGAGGGGTGCGACTGTGTTGATGTTGCATTTGATCATGGTGTAGCTAGTGGTGATCCATTGAGTGATCGTGTGATTTTGTGGACCAGGGCAACGCCTCTTGGTGATTTTGATGAGAATAAGGATGTAAAAGTAGACCTAGAAGTAGCAGAAGACGAAGCTTTTACAAACATTATTAGAAAAGAGAAAATCTCAACATCAAAAGATCATGATTATACTCTAAAAGTAGATCTGCAAGATTTAAAACCTGCAAAGGTTTACTACTATCGATTCAGAGGTAAAAACTCTATATCTGATACAGGAAGAACAAAAACTTTACCAATAGGGAATGTCTCACAAGTCAAAATGGCACTTTTTACTTGTGCTAATTACCCATATGGATATTTCAATGCCTACAGTAAAGCTGCAAAGATAGAAGACCTTGATGTAGCTGTTCATGTGGGGGATTATATCTATGAATATGGAATGTTTGAGAGTGATGGCAAAACACCAGCATACGCTACACAAAAAGCTCAGAGAATTGGCAGGGTTTTACCTTCTGACAATGACAAAGAGTGCGTGAATCTGGATGATTATCGTAAACGATATGCTCTTTATCATACAGATAAAGGTACACAGGCGATTCATAAAGCAGTTCCAATGATCGTGGTATGGGATGATCATGAGATAGCAAATGATAGTTACAAAGATGGAGCTGCAAATCAAAATCCAGAAGATGGTGTAAGCTGGGAACAGAGGGTAAGAGATGGGCTTCAGGCTTATTTTGAGTGGTTACCTATAAGACCTGTCTCAGATAAAAAGAAAATTTTCAGATCGTTTGATTTTGGAAATCTAGTTAGTTTGCATATGCTAGAAACCAGACTCTTTGCCAGAAGTAAACAGTTAAATTATGGAAATTATTTTAAATCTGATGGATCTTTTGATAAAGCTAAGTTTGTTCAGGATCTTAGCTCTGATAAACGAACGATGCTAGGATCACAACAGCTTCAGTGGCTACAGGGAAAGATGAAAAATTCTCAATCAACATGGCAAGTATTAGGACAACAGGTTTTGATGGGACGCATGAGTCTACCTGCTGAGATTATTATGCTTGTTGGTCAGCTGGATGTTATTCCTGATTCACAAAAACCAGCACTAATGCAAAAGATCAATACCTCTCTTTCAGAGCTTGCTGTATTGAAGGTCAAAAAGCTTAAAGGCGGTACTTTAACTGATGTTGAAGAGGCGAGGTTATCTACTGTTATGCCCTACAATCTTGATGCATGGGATGGGTATCCTTATGAAAGGGAGGTTGTTTTTGAAAGTGCAAAAATGATGGATAAAAACTTGGTAGTTTTTGCAGGAGATACGCATAATGCCTGGGCAAATGACTTAAAGGACAAAGATGGAAATCAAATAGGTGTCGAGTTTGCAACAACATCTGTGACTTCTCCTGGTTTTGAAGATTATCTGAGTCTGCCTAATCAAGAGAGTGCCAAATCATTTGAACAGGCTGTTACACTTTTGATAGATGATTTGAAATATTTCAATAGCTATGACAGAGGATTTTTGACAGTTAC
>JALSQA010000336.1 GCA_026985685.1 Campylobacterales bacterium
GTGAATGCAGATATCTCCATTTGTTAGATAGATCATAACTTTGTGCACTATATATGTCTGTTTTTGAAAAAGTACCTACCCATTGATCAAATCCAAAATGCAAATCTGTCAAATAATATCCATCTTTCCACCTTTGTTTGATGATGTGCTTGAATGATTTCCAAACTCTTGCACTATCAAGTGTTTGTGACGTTTTGTCATCTTTAGCTAAAAATGCAAGCCATTGACCTTCATAATAACGAATAAACAAGACTTTATAACCTTTTGCCCAAGCTTTTTTGATCTTATTTCGCAAATCTTTATAATAATCTGCATTGACATAATTTGGATCTTTTATATTTGTACCTTTTACAAATATTCCAACATATATCCCATCACCGTGTTCAAGGTCGATGATAGAAAATCCTTCATCAAACTTTTTGATCATAGCTTTTCTAAAATCAGCCCAAACTCTTCTAGTAACATATGATTGTGTACCAAAGCCACTATTTTTAGCAAAAAGTGCCACCCATTTTGTATAGCCTTGTGCTATATCGATAATCTTATAGCCATTTTTCCAGCGTCGTTCTATCTCTCTTTCTAAAGTATGCCATCTATCCGTAACTAGATAATTTTGGTTTGTGTAAGATGTACCTTTTGCATAAATAGTAATCCATTTATGTCCAGCATGTAAAAACAGAGGTGTCAAAAGTAAAATAAATAGAAATCTTTTCATGTTAGTAGCTCCTATTTTATAGGATCACAAACTGCTTTGATATGTGTACTAAATCCGATAGAAACATCATTCCATGTTTTGCCTTGGTGCTTTGCAAAGCAAGCTTTATTGATCGCTTGAAGTGCTTTGTTCGCACTGAAATCAAAAAGATCAATTGTACCATTTGCTTTTAGTGTACCTTGATCAAATATATAGTGCAATGGAACTTTTTTTGTGATACCATTCATTGTGATTTGTGTGATGAGCTTACCTGTTTTTGGTTTACCTGTGACTTTACTTGTTGCCTGGATATCTATAATTTTAGCCGTAATATTTTCACTTGTCATATTTTGAAAGAAAAATTTAACAAGTTTTGCATCTCGTCCTTTATTTTTGGAGTTGACACTTTTTGTATCAATATCGATAGATGAGCCAACAAGAATTTGGCGAAAGTTTTGTCCCTCTTTTTGTACTGCTTTATAGCTAACCTTGTCGAAGATACCGCCAACACCAATCTTTTCAGGTGTTTTATAAGCTTTCCATTGGATAGTCATAGCACCTTCTTGGGCTAAAGTGCAGTGTCTTTTGGGTGCATTTTCTGAAGCTAAAGCTAGAGTTGAAGCAAGGCATATTGATAAAAAAACTTTATACATGAAAACTCCTTAAATATTCGTTTTTTTTATAAAACTAAGTATATCGCTTTGTTGCTAAAGGGGAGATAAAAAGGGAAAGCTGAACCTTTAATAGAAAGTGGTGCTTTTAGCTCCACTTAAAAAATTGGTACATATATTAGATTTTGTACTTTTTTTGAAGTTAAAAACTTCTTTAACTCCTAAAGTGCATCTTCATCTTCTTCACCAGTTCTGATACGAATGGTTTTTTCGACGGATGAAATGAAGATTTTACCATCACCTATTTTTCCTGTTTTTGCACTTGTCTCTATAGCATCGATGACTACTTGTAGATCTTCCTCTTTGACTATAAGTTCTATTTTGACTTTGGGGATAAAATCTACTACATATTCAGCCCCTCTGTAAAGCTCTGAATGTCCTTGTTGTCGTCCGTATCCTTTGACTTCAGTAACAGTCATACCTGTGAGTTCTATCTCTTTGAGTGCCTCTTTTACATCTTCTAGTTTAAAGGGCTTGATGATAGCTTCTACTTTTTTCATATATACCTCCTACAGTAAAGCGTTATTTTAGCATATCTTTACTATATTTATTAAAATTTTTTTAAGGCTATGTATGAAGTTTTTGGAAAAACTACACAAAATCAAAGATCATCCAGCAACAAAACAAAGTTTAAAGCAACTCAAACCAAATAAAACATTTTGGGGAATTTTTGGTGTTGCTATATTTTTTATACTTCCTGAAATAGTTGCGTTTATATGGGGTGATCAAATTACAGCATATACCCAGCATCAACTAGCCCAACCAATCTCTTTGGATAAAGAGTATCAGTATAAATTGTTAGAGATGATGTTTGGAGAGGGTAGTTGGTTTAATCTGCTTTTTGGGATAGGATTATTGATATGGGCATTTTTTTAGCGTAAATAATTTCTAGGAATTTTAATAATATTTTTATTTAATTTACTAAAACTCTCTTGATCATTTTCTAAGTCATTTTTATAGTTGTGCAACTGATCGTTTAACAATAAAAGCCACTCCATGAGAGCTTCACTAGCTGCTCCTTCTAGTTCTCTACATTCAGATAAAATATCTTCTGCAAGGAGGGTGATTTTATGAATAGGTGTTATCTTTAGATATGCTGTAGCTGCTTTTATGGTATGAAACATACGAAAAAGTTCATTTATACTGTTTTTGTACGAAGCATGATTTTCTAAACTTATTATCAATCTCTCCATACTAGAGAGCATCATAGTAAAATGGTTTAAAAACTCTTCAACAATTTCATAATCATATTCAGATTCTAACTGCTGATAAACACCCAATTAAACTTCCTTTTTCAATCTTACTAGTACAATACCTATAGCCGTGAGTGCTAATATCACAGCAATAGTTTCAAATATGAACTCAAGTGTTATAGGTTGTGCAAGGTTGGGCATTATCCAACAACCTTAGCACATCTTTGGCACAATGTCTCTTCATTGACACTGTTTTGTTTCCAGCATCTTGGGCATTTTGCTTTACTACTTTTGAAAATAGTAAAGGTATCACCCTCTACCTCAAATGAGTCAATCTCTTCACCTTCTATAGTTGATGAAACTTCACTAACAGTAAACCAATCCTCTGAATCAGTAGGATCAAGTGTTTTGATTTTTGTAGAATCGGTTTTTATTGCAAGTTCTAAAGTTGCTTTGATTTTTTTCTCTTTTTTGAGACCATCAACAATCTCAAAAAACTTTTCTCTAGCTTCGATCATGTAATCTTCATCAAAATCACTTTGTACTTCTGGTAAGGCTGTATAGATTAAGTCAAAAACATCTTGTGCATCTTGTTTGATGACAGCTGGTGCATACTCCAAAATCTCGTCCACAGTATAAGTAAGTACAGGTGCTAAAAATGAGATCATTCTTTGAGCGATAAGTGCCATTGCACTCTGAGCTGATCTTCTGATTTTGTCATCTTTTGCATTGCAGTAAAGACGATCTTTTGAGATATCCATATGGATACCACTTAACTCTACAGTGATAAAATGGTTGATCAATGATAGTGCTTTTGAAAATTCATAATTTTGAAAATGGCTATTGGCTTCATCAAAAACTTTTTTGGCTTTTGCTACTATCCATTTGTCTAAAATACCTAACTCTTCAATACTCATGACCTCTTCAAGATCATTGATATTTGCTAGAAGAAAACGTAATGTATTTCTTGTCTTTCTATACTGTTCTGCGATTTGCCTGAGGATATCATCACCGATTTTTAGGTCATTTTGATAATCACTCAAACCTACCCATAGACGTAAAATCTCAGTACCGTATTGTTTTGCTACTTTAGATGGTGCGATTACATTACCTTTTGATTTACTCATCTTCTCACCTTTGGCATCATTGGTAAATCCGTGGGTGACAAGGTTTTTAAAAGGGCTGATACCATTTATAGCAGAGCTTACAAGTAGTGAACTTTGGAACCAGCCTCTATGTTGATCGCTTCCTTCAAGGTACATATCTGCTGGATACTCTCCTGCATCATATTCTCTTGATTTTAAAACAGCTTTCCATGTAGAACCACTATCAAACCATACATCTAAAATATCATTTACTTTTTCTAATTCATCAGGGTTATAGCCACTTCCAGGATAAAGTAACTCTTTTATCTCCATATCCCACCAGGCATCTGTTCCTTTTTGTTCAAATATCATGGCGAGAAAATTGAGTACTTTTTCATCTAAGATCACTTTACCACTCTTCTTCTCTCTAAAAAAGGCTATAGGCACACCCCAGTCACGTTGTCTGGAAATACACCAATCAGGACGATTTTCTATCATAGAAGTTAGACGGTTTTTAGAAGTAGCAGGAAAAAAGTTGATGTTTTCTATATTTTCCATAGCTCTTTGGCGTAGTGTTTTGCCATCTTCTTCTTGATCCATGGCTATAAACCATTGTCTAGTGGCACGGTATATGACTGGTTTGTGTGTTCTCCAGCAAAATGGATAAGAGTGGGTAAATTTGCTAACTTTTAGTAACGAATCACCCAACAACTCTAAAATAGGCTCGTTTGATTTGAAGATATGCATACCAACAAATTTCTCAGGATCAGGTAAAAGAGCTTCTCTAACTACTGTCTCATCAAACAAACCTCTATCATCAACAGGCATGATAACTTCAAGGTTGTATTTTAGTCCTACACGGTAATCGTCCTCGCCATGTCCCGGTGCAGTATGAACACAACCACTACCACCATCCATCATGACATGATCTCCTAGCAGGATTTGAGATTTTCTACCATTTAGTGGATTTATAGCGAAAAGATTTTCTAGTTTGCTTGCAGGTATGGTTTCTATGATATCACCTTTGATAGCTTCCTCTTCCTTGAGTGCATCAAAACGTTTTTTCGCAACGATATACCCATCACTTGTAAGTACATACTCTTCCTCTGGATTTAGAGAGATACCCATATTTGCAGGTAGTGTCCAAGGTGTAGTTGTCCAGATAACTATGGCTCCTTTTTCTATGCCAAGTTTCTCTTTTGCACTATCTTCTAATTCAAATGCTACATAGATTGAGTAATCTTCTTTGTCCTCGTACTCAACTTCTGCTTCTGCAAGAGCTGTTTGTGCCGCCCATGACCAGTAAACAGGTTTGCTTCTCTCTATCAATAAACCTTTTTTTGCGATATCACATAAAGCTCTGTAGATATCTGCTTCAAAAGGAAACTTCATGGTTAAGTATGGATTTTCCCAATCAGCTACAACACCAAGTGAACGAAACTCCTCTTTTTGAATATCAACAAACTTTTGAGCATGTTCTCTGCATAGTCTTCTTATTGTACTTTTTGGTAGGTTTTTTTTCTTTTCTCCAAGTTTCTTTTCTACTTGTTGTTCGATAGGTAGACCATGACAATCCCAGCCAGGAGTAAAACGAACATCAAGACCACGGAAATAGTGTGATTTGACAACTATGTCTTTGAGGATTTTGTTTAGAGCATGTCCTATATGGGTATTTCCATTGGCATATGGTGGTCCGTCATGTAGTGTAAAAGAGGGTGCACCTTTGTGTGCTGTTGTCATTTTCTTATAAACATCTTTTTCTTGAAACCATTTTTGATATCGTTTTGGTTCATTTTGCGGTAAATTTCCACGCATAGGGAATGCGGTTTTTGGTAAGAGCAGGGTATCTTTATAATCCATATTTTTTCTATCCTTGTTTAGTATAATAATTCAAAAGGCACGCGGGCACTCCGCCGATAAGAACACAGCGTTAGCGTAGGCTTTTGGGCTTTGCTCAAAAGACGTATCCTAATATTTAGCGCGGATTGTAGCTAAAAAGCCCTTATAATGTATAATAACACATTTCTTTCAAAGGAGAAATCCATCATGAAAACAGCTTTGATATTTATAGATGATAGTTTACATTTACACAAAAACTTCATATCATATATCTGCGATGAAATTTCGCAAAAAACAGATCACATAGATACTATTCATTTTATCAAAAAAGCAGATGATGATATTATCTCAGTTTTAGAATTTCTAATAAGTGAACATAGTAATGTCTTTTTATTGACACAAAATGAATTTTCTTTTGTCAGTAAAATGATAGCTACTATTTGTCGAGATGCTCTTGTATTGAAAAAGGATATGCTTATTCCCATGAAATCTACTTGTTTTACAAAAAATAGTTTTTTGATCAAAAAAGGAAAAACAGATATAAATGTTCTTCATGTAGATCCTTTTAAAGATATTCCTGCTTTTTGGGTACAAACAGAGTTAAAATCACTCTATTTTTATCTCTTTGAAGCAAAAGAGCAAAGACGTATCGAGTCATTTATCAAACAATTAGAGATGGATTATGAAAAAGCAGAGCTTGTTAAGGGCTTGTTCTTTTATAAAACACACGGCATACACCAATCACAAAAAGAGTCACTAGAAAGGATGATCGCTCTTTATTTACCCAAGAGCATATTAATCGGTGAAGATTTATCTCAGATTATCACTCAAAGATTGATAGATGAAAATAAAACTATCTCATGTGCAGAAAGTTGTACAGGAGGAATGCTTGCAAGTGAGATAGTAAAAAACAGTGGTGTATCTGCTATCTTCAAAGGAAGTGTAGTAACTTATGCAAATGAGATGAAAGAAGAACTTGTAAATGTCAAGGAGAGTACACTCAAAAGATATGGAGCAGTTAGTAGTGCATGTGTAAAAGAGATGCTAGAAGGAGTGACACAAAAATTTGATGCAGATTTTTCTATGGCAGTGAGTGGAGTGGCTGGACCAACTGGTGGAACTGTCCAAAAACCAGTCGGAACTGTCTATGTTGGAGCAAAAAGTAGAGGATTTGATATAAAAGTGCAAAAATTATCATTAAAAGGTGATAGAACTTATATTCGTCAACAGTCGGTAATATGGGCATTGAAGCTACTTGTCGAATCTAATTTTGAATTTTTTTTCAAAAAAACTCCAAAAACCCTTGACAAGTAAGAATTTTTTTTATATAATTTCACCTCACTTGCACAGGAAGGCAAGGTTTTTTATCCAAAAAGCCCCTTTAAAGTAAAGTGTTTTTTAACAAAATGACCCGTTAGCTCAGCCGGTAGAGCATCTCCCTTTTAAGGAGGTGGCCGTTGGTTCGAATCCAACACGGGTCACCATTTCATTGTTTTTTATAAAAGTCAATGAGGTTTTTCAGAGTAATCTGATACATATGACCCCATCGTCTAGTGGCCCAGGACCCCGCCCTTTCACGGCGGTAACAGGGGTTCAAATCCCCTTGGGGTCGCCATTTTAAATTTGATTTGAGTCCTGGAAAATCAAATTTGTTTCAACCTTTCGATTTTGAAAGGTCGCTTAGCTCAGTTGGTAGAGCGCCACCCTTACAAGGTGGATGTCACAAGTTCGAGTCTTGTAGCGACCACCATAACTTTAAAGAGAGTGACGCTTTAAAGTCTTTTTATTTTAAGTGTGCGGCGGTAGTTTAGTTGGTTAGAATGCTGGCCTGTCACGCCGGAGGTCGCGAGTTCGAGTCTCGTCCGCCGCGCCACTTTAAAACTTCATTTTTTATACTTCAATTATACAAATTTTATCTATAGTAAATTTATTTAAGAATTTTTGATAATAGTTGTTTTAGTGGATATACTCCACTAAAACAGATTCTTAATTTGTTTTAAAAAGTGATTGATACATTTGTTCTATCCCACCATAGTTATCATCTGCTTCTTGTAAAATTCTTTGGTGATTTCCCGAATATTTATGCATGATACTGATATATGACTGATCCATTATTGGTTTTTCAACACGTACAAAGATATTATTTGTTTTGTATGCACCTAAATATGTGATTTTATAAACAAGATTATCTGCGGTATCTTTAAGAACTAAAAGTGTATCGCCATTATTTATTGTTGTTTTGTTTGGCATTTCGTAAGAACCGATTACTTCATAATTGCTGCCACCATAGTTAAAGTTATTGTTTTGATTGCTTAAATTAAGTGTTGTTATCCCCTCATTTTGAAAATATATTGATGATGTGGCTTTTGATCCGCTTAGTTGGTATGATTGAAAAATATCTGATATTTGACTGCTGGTTGATGTATCATTTTGATTATCTTTGGAACTATCTTTTGTACCACCTCTAACGCATCTCTCACTCCATCCATAGTTATCTAGTTTATCAACATAGTAAAATAAAGATTTTCCTTGAGAAAGATTATACATACGAATAATATCTTTACCTGTTGCAGAAATTGTAGTTTCATCTGCTGTCCAATAGATATAATTGTCATTGCTCCAAGAGAAATTTAATTTATCTTTTACTTCATTTAATTCTTCAAATTCTTTGATAGTTGGAAGTCTCCAATCATCAAAACCACCTAATGTAAGTTGTTGGCAATATGTTTTTATATCTTTATATTGTACTCGGTTTCCTTCTATTTTACCATCATCTTGCCATTGGAGGTTTTTATAACTATAAATACCATTTTGTGTAGTAGGTAAGCTATGCTGAGTATTTTGTTCAGAGTTGTTATTTGAATTATTTTTAGAAGTAGTAGTATCTACACTTCCACAGCCAACTAAAAAAACTGTTGTCAAAAGACAAGATAAAGTCATATTTATGAACTTCATAGTATATAAACTCCTTATGATATTTTATAATTCTAAATCGGCTTAAATCTTTTTGGAATTAAATTTTTTGAGTTTTATAGTATTTTTTTCTAGTACTGGTTTGGGAAATAATTTATAATTATCTTGTAAGTCTAAAAAAACTTTTCCAATTCTAGCAAGTCTAACTTTCCTTTAAAGATATAACTATTGGAAATGGAGACTTTAGTCCCATCTAATAGGGTCTAGCTGAAGTAAGACT
>JALSQA010000337.1 GCA_026985685.1 Campylobacterales bacterium
ATAGTTTGCTTTCAAAACACTTATCACTAAATCAGCTTTTTTCATCAGCAAAATTGCTTCAGGAGCTACACCAACAGGAGGAAGATCTAAGATAATATAATCATAATTTTGTCTCAATTCTTCAATAATAAGATCTATTTTGTTTGAATTTATAATAGCCAGTGGATCATGCTTATCTTCTCCAGAAGGAATAATAAAAAAGTTTTTCAATTGACTTGAAGAATATGTTACCTCATTTAAACTTTTTTCACCAAAAAGTACAGAAGTAATACCTAAACTATTTGGCAACCCAAATTTAATATGCAATTCAGGTAAACGTGTATCCATAGAAACAACAACAGTTCTTTTATCTCCTAAACCAAAACTAAGAGCCAAATTCGATGCAATAGAGGTTTTACCTTCACCTTTGATCACAGAAGTGACGGCAACAACTAATCCTTTTTTGGGCTCTTTATGAATAACATCTTCGATAGTTGTTCTAAGAGCCCACATCATTTGAGTAGCGACTTCCTGTGGTGATTTTACAACAAAAAGCGTATTGTATAGTTTTTTATTTTTTATGTATGGAATCAAGCCCAGCAGAGGAAGTTGAGTCAATTCAACTAATTCACCAGGAGCTTTGATATATTTTGAAAAATAATCTCTCATCAAAGCATACAATAACCCAATCATAGTCCCCATGATAAGACTTAACATGAGTAAAACTTTTTTCTTTGGTTTGGTAGGGAATGGAGGTATCTCTGCATAATCTATGACATTGTAATCATAAACACCAGTAACTTGTTTAGAAATAAGCAATTGTGTTTTTTTATCCAGTAAAAAGAGATAGTGTTTTTCCAATAAATCATATTTTCGTTTTAACTTTGTATAACCCAATTCACGATCAGGAACACCTTGTAAATTTTTCTCATAACGTGCAAGATAACGCTCTATCTGTTTACGCTGTGCATAAACATTTCTTTTTAGATCTTCTATATTATCATCTAAAATTTTTAATTTTCTTACCAATGTTCTTCTCATTTTTTGCACATCTGGATGTTTCATAGTATACTTTAGACGCATTTTTTTATACTGTTTATCATCTTGGGCAATACTGTTAATATAACTGATAAGATTTTCATTACCGATTTCCTGAACCATTGCCATGATATCTTGATAATTGTAATGTTTTCGATATATTGTTAAAATCATTTTGAGTTTTTGAGCACGAATTTTTAGTGTTTCTAATTTTTGTTGATATGAAAAAATCATTCCTATTGTTTGATCTGTTTGTTCATTTAGTCTGGCTATTTTATGTTTACTGATATATTTTTTCAATTCATTTTCTGATTTTGAAAGTTTGACTTTTTCTTCTTTTAATTTGCTATTGATCAACTTTAACAAATCCTGTGCCTGTGCAACTTCATTTTTTGCTTTCAAGTTTAAAAAGTATTCTATCAATGTATTTAGAAAGATTTTTGCAGTATATGGATTTGTATCTGCATAATCAAGTTTTAAAATACTTGAATTTTCACTATTTTGATAAACTGATAAATTTTCATTCACTAAATCAACATATCTTTTGGGATCAAATACCTTAAAATAGAACTCTCTTGCTTTAGAATAATGATTTTTTTCAATAGCTATATCAAAATATTCATTTTTATAAAGTTTAGAAAAGCGATAACGAAAACTTTTAAATCCTTTTTTTCCAATAGGTATTAAAAGATATTCATTATTATTCAAGATTTTAATTTGACACATTTGATTATAAAACCTTGAATCTTTGACTTTAATATATTTAATCTCTATTGGTAAATTTTGAGCTATTCTCTCGTAACCAAATCTTCTCTTCTCAAAATAGTGAATATTTGAATGTAATTTTGTCACTACTTTCAAAAGCAATGAACGTGATTTCAACAAATCCATTTGAGTTTGAAGATGTCTCGTAAAAACACTCTGGCCACTTTGAGGTTTGACATCACCTCCGAGTTGATTGGCTTTTGGTGAAACTTCAACTG
>JALSQA010000338.1 GCA_026985685.1 Campylobacterales bacterium
CAAACACCGACAAAAGAGAGATTAAAGTATATGATTATGAAAATGTTACCCTGAAACGTGGGGAAGAACTTGGAATGTTCATGATGGGTTCAACCGTAGTGATGCTTTTTGAAGAGGGATTTGTTGATCTTCAAGAGAACCTGCAAGGCAAAAAAGTACGCTTTGGGGATGTGGTCGCTTTTAGAAGAGGCTAGAGTATTTTAGAAAAGAGAATTAAACTCTCTTTTCTAGTTGGTTTGTTATTTTTTCTTTTTTGCTTTGACTTTTTTCAAAGATTTTTTTGCTTTGCTTGTTGCTTTTTTCTTTGCTTTAGCTTCAGCTCTTTTGGTTTTGTCTCCAGCTACTTTTTTAACTCTTTTAGTTTTTTTAAGAGCTTTGGTTTTAGCTGATTTTGCTTTGCTTGTTGCTTTTTCTTTAACAGCTGTTTTTTTAGTGGAAGCTTTTTTCTTAAGTGATTTAGCTTTAGAAGTTGTTTTTCTTGCTTTTGTAATTTTTTTGTCTGCGTTTTTGATGCCTTTTTTTGCATTGTCTGCTATCTCATCACCGATACCTGGGATAGCTTTCAAATCATCAGCAGATTTTATTTTGTGACTTCTTCTGTATTTCATGATAGCAGCAGCACGTTTTTCACCGATACCTTTGATACTCATCAAATCTTCTTTAGAAGCAGTTTGGAAATTCATCGCTAAAAGCGATACAGCAGTAAATGTTAAAAGTAGTAGTAACTTTTTAATCATCTTATCTCCTTAAATAAAATTTATTCAAAAATATTATATCGAAGAAAAAGTGAAATTATCGTGAAAAAATAGAAATTAGAGAAAGTATTTCACAGAAGCCTTAAAGCTTCTATGAAATATAGATTAACAAGAGTAAGTAGAGATATACTCAAATGGAGTAGGTCTACCTTCAACAGGGATGACGTGTCTTTCAAACTGGTAATCAATATATGTTTTGATAAACTCTTCATCTAAAACAGCACTCAAGAAGTCATGATCATTTTCAAGTCCATCAAGAGCATCTCTTAAAGTATTTGCTAGTTCTGGAATTTTTCTCTCTTTGATCTCTTCACGAGTCAATTCAAAAAGATCTTCATTTACAGGTCCAACAAGATCATATCCACCAGCTTTGATACCATCAATACCAGCCATCATCAATGCAGTAAATGCAAGATATGGGCAAGATGAACTATCAGGGAATCTTGTTTCAATTCTTGTAGCTTTTTCACCA
The DNA here is from genome assembly GCA_026985685.1 of Campylobacterales bacterium. GTDB lineage: Bacteria > Campylobacterota > Campylobacteria > Campylobacterales > QNZT01 > QNZT01. The sequence goes on from JALSQA010000338.1 coordinate 1,228, forward strand.
GCACCGTATGGAATACGACAAGCTGCTGATCTGTTTTGGCTAGAGTATGTCAAAATTCTTGGAGCTTCAAAACCTGGCAATAATCTTTTGTAAGAGTTTGTACTAGGATTTGTAAATGCAGCAACAGCATCTTTATGTTTGAAAATACCACTTAAGTAATCAAGTGCAGTTTTGCTAAGGTTAGCATATTCACCCTCTGCATAGAATAGATTTTTGCCATCTTTCCATAGTGACTGGTGTACGTGCATACCATTACCATTATCATTGTAGATTGGTTTTGGCATGAAAGTCGCTGTTTTACCATTAAGGTGTGCCACCATTTTAACAACATATTTATATTTTTGAACATTATCAGCAGCTGTGATAATATCACCAAATACAATACCTATCTCATGTTGACCCTGTGCAACTTCATGGTGACCTAAAACTACTTCAAGTCCAACTTCTTCAAGAACTTGCATCATCTCAGCTCTCAAGTCTACTGCTGAATCAGTTGGCATTACAGGGAAATAACCACCTTTGATTCTAGGTCTGTGACCCATGTTTCCAAACTCACCATAATCTTTTGTATCTGCCCAGTGACCTTCGTCTGTCTCTACTTTGAAAGCCTGTGCATTATCCTGGTCTGTAATTTTTACATCATCAAAGAGGAAAAATTCATTTTCAGGTCCAAAATATGCAGCATCACCGATACCTTGCTCTTCAAGATATTTCAATGCTTTCTTAGCGATTGAACGTGGACATTTTGCATAAAGTTCATTTTTGTAGATATCATAAACATCACAAATAACACAGATTGTTGGATCAGCAGTAAAAGGATCTAAAAATGCACTATCTACATCTGGTTTGAGTAACATATCTGACTCATTGATTGGTTGCCAGTTTTCAATTGATGAACCATCAAATGGAAGACCAGCTTCTAACATCTCTGCACTAACTGCACTCATACGATATGAGATATGATGCCAAGCACCTTTGATGTCTGTAAATCTAAAGTCTACAAACTCAACCTCGTTCTCTTCACAATACTTGTAAAATTCTTCTACGTTGTTAACGAATTTGCCCATTTTTTCTCCTAAAATTTTAAAAAGTGGTGATATTGTACCAAAACTTTATAAAAACTTATATGAAAGAATTGATTAAAAAGTAATCAATTCTTTTTCTCTTTGTTTAAAAGTAACACATTTGTTATACCCATATGCTTTTGCTAAAGTTTCAACTTCGTTAGAATATAGACTTACTTGTTCTGGTTTGTGAGCATCACTGCCAAAGGTTATAGGAATATCCAATGCACTGATCTCTTCTAGCAAAAGTGGTGAAGGATATGCCTGGGCGATAGGTTTTCTATAACCTGCCATATTGATTTCTATGACCATATTTACTTTTTTGATAGCCACAAGGGCATCTTTGGCAAGTAATCGTATATCTTTCTTAGGCATATATTTAAAAACTTTTATCAAATCTAAGTGACCAACTATGTCAAAATATCCACTTTTTGCCATAGCTTCTATAGCCTCAAAATACTCTTTCCAAATCAAATCTATATCTCTGTTTTTATACTCACCGATAAATTCTGGATTGTCAAATCCCCATTTTCCTATGAAGTGAACAGAACCGATGAGATAATCAACTTTTGCATTTAAAACACGTTTATCCATAAAGTTGGGTAGAAAATCAACTTCATAACCATAAAGTATGTTAATCTGGTTTTTATATTTTTCTTGTAATGCTAAAATATCTTGTTCATAAGCAGCCATTTGATCAAACCGCATACGGTATTTTGTATCAAAATCCATTGGTGCATGCTCGCTAAAACCAAAATATTGCGTATTTTTCTCTATCGCTTTTTGAATATATTCATCCATACTTCCTGTAGCATGGTTACATAATGTTGTGTGATTGTGTAAATCTACTTTCATGTTATTTGTCTCACTTAATAAAAAATTAATAATGCCGATACTATGACATAAGTATAACATAATGGAAGAGAACAATGAACAAAGAGTATGATTTAGTATCAGATTTACGCAGTATAGAAGAAGATGCTGTGATACTTGATAAATTATTAAAAGAAAATTCTTCTAAAGATCAAGATTCAATACACAAGCTTTTAAAAGAGATTATTGCAAATGCAATAATTTGTCGTCAAAAAGCATTGACTTTGGTAGATCAAGAAGAAGAGGATCGTACAAAAAGTATAGTGACACCTAAAGAGGTTAGAGAGTTATTAGAAGATTTTGCATAATTGATTGAAAGGATAAAAAATGACACAAGAAGAGTTAGATGCATTGATGGCAGGTGATTTGGATGAAGATATGGCGGTATTAGATGATGAAACACAAGAAGAAAAAACTGAGGAAAATAGTTCAAAACATACGATAGATGAAGATAATTATCGAGTTCAGGCAGACTCTGAATGGCCTCCGCCACCACCAACCGAAGATCACAAAGTAGTAGAACAGCTTGATGATGTGACTAAAGATTCTGAAAAAAAAGCAACCGAGATCATGGACAAACTAGAAGAGATCAATAATTTTGTCATGGATACAGAAGAAGAAGCAAATAATATAGTCGCTATCTTTGAAAAGAACATAGAAACATTTGAAAAACTTAGCCAAAAATTTCCTAATATCTCACTTTTTGCAAGCTCACTTGATGAAAATAAAAATGCTTTAGATAAAATCAATGGTATCATCGAAAAATCACAAGAGAGTGAAGATGAAATCATGATGATTATGGATATCATGCAGTATCAAGATATCCACCGTCAAAAGATAGAACGTGTTATCAATGTCATGAGAGCATTATCTAAGTACATGAATTCACTTTTTGCCTCTGATGTGGATGATACAAAACGTGTTAGTTCAGCTGTTCATATCGACGGTGATCAAAGTGATGATTTGGTTGATAGTGCTGAAATCGAAGCATTACTAGAGAGCTTTGCCAAAAAATAAGCCACTTATAAATATATCTTGTTATAGTGATAAAAACTATACACAGGATATGATACTTGAAAAAAGCAGAACTTCTCTCTCCTGCGGGAAACTTTGAAAAACTAAAAATCGCACTCTCTTATGGGGCTGATGCTGTTTATGGCGGTGTTAGCCACTTCTCACTACGTATACGCTCTGGAAAAGAGTTCACTTATGATACTTTCCAAGAAGCTATAGAATATACGCATCAAAAAGGTAAAAAATTATACGTAACCGTTAATGGTTTTCCTTTTAACAATCAACTAAAAATGCTTGGTGACCATATCAAAAAGATAGCAGCTATGAAACCAGATGCCCTCATAGTCTCCACACCAGGTGTAATCAAAATGGCAAAAGATATAGCACCACAAATCCCTCTTCATCTGTCAACTCAGGCAAATGTACTTAATTATCTCGATGCTGAGGTTTTCTATGAGATGGGTGTAGAGAGGATTATCGCTGCACGTGAAGTGAGTCTGAAAGATTTAAAAGGTATCAAAGAGCATTTACCAAATCTGGAGATAGAGATATTTGTTCATGGTTCTATGTGTTTTGCTTATAGTGGGCGTTGTCTGATCAGTTCACTGCAAAGCGGAAGAGTACCAAATAGAGGTAGCTGTGCAAATGACTGTCGTTATGACTATACTCTTTATGCTGAAAATCCAGACAATGGTACCCTATTTAAGATAGAACAAGATGAAGCTGGAACACATATCATGAACGCCAAAGATATGAATATGGCTTCTCATGTAGATGAAATATTAGAGAGTGGAATTATTGATTCACTGAAGATAGAAGGACGTACAAAAAGCCCATATTATGCAGCTATTACAGCTAGAAGTTATCGTATGGCGATAGATGATTTTTACGCACAGAAATTTGATGCAAAAAAATATGAAGAAGAACTTCTCACAACAAAACACAGAGGATTTAGTGATGCATATCTTTTTCAAAGACCACATGATAAAGACGATACACAAAATCTACAAACAGCGATGAGTGAAGGAACTTATGAAGTAAGTGGACTTGTTCAAGAAGATGGAGAATACTTCATGTGTAAATACAAAACCTATCCAAACGAACCTATAGAGTTGATCATACCACCACAATCAGATATAAAAGAGATAGATAATGAACTTGGGACTATTTATGAGAAAGATGGCTTATGGTTTATACTCTTTAAAAAGATTATCACAAATACAGACAAAGAGCTTCAAAGTGTTCATAGTGGTTATACACTGCCGATAAAATTACCAGGCAAACTTCCGCCATATACGATCATGCGTCAAAAAATAGATAGTTAAATCATTCTATTTTTGATGTGAAATTGGCTTGTTCGTAAACTTTCAAGCTCTATTTTGATAAAATCTACATCAAAGTATAATTTTAGGAGAAGTTTTGAAATTTGTTTCCATCATTCTTGGTAGTAAAAGTGATTATGAGATAGTCAAAGAGTGTGCTTCTACACTCGATAAATTTGGTGTATTACATGAATTAGTCATCTCATCAGCACACAGAAGTCCCCAAAGAACACACTCGTATGTCAAAGAAGCAGAAGAAAAAGGGGCACGTGTTTTTATCGCAGCTGCGGGTATGGCAGCACATCTAGCTGGTGCAATAGCAGCCATCACCATAAAGCCAGTGATAGGAATCCCTATGAAAGGTGGAGCGATGGATGGTATGGATGCGATGCTCTCAACAGTCCAAATGCCTTCTGGTATGCCAGTCGCAACTGTCGCCATGAGTAAAGCTGGTGCAGTAAATGCAGCATATCTTGCTATGCAAATCTTAGCACTTGAAGACAATGACTTGAAAATAAAATTAGAAGAAGATAGAATCTTAAAAGCCAAAAAAGTCGAAAGTGACTCTTTGGATGTTGAGGTGAGGTTGTAATATGCCAGCAAGCTGGGAAGAAGAGTTAAGTGATGATATGATGAAAGAATTTTCAAAAGATCCATCACAAACAGAACTTCCTGTAGCTACAGCTACATTTGTCAAAGAGAGTTTTGAAAAAGTTTTAGCTCTTCATGAAGAGATACTCTCTTCCAAAAGTGCACAAATAGAGCAACTAAAAGAAGAAAATGAGTTCTTAAAAGAGAATATATTGATGATCCAAAAACTTTATAGTGAAGACAGAGAATTGATACAGCTACTTAAAAAAGAGATATTTGATCTTCAAGAAGAGCTAGAATTTACAAGAAGAAAATACAAAATGATGTGGAATCAAGCTATAGAAAACTATTCAAAAAGGAGTTAACTGTGAGCGAAGAGAAAAAGAAAAGACAAAAAAGAGTTGTACTTTTTACCTCTCCTACTTGCAAATGGTGCACAGTCGCCAAACAACATTTTAGAAAAAATAGTATCAAATTCAGAGAAATAGACATCACCAAAGACCCAAAAGCTGCCAAAGACTGTGAAAACCACGGATGCAGAGGTGTCCCGGTAGTGCTAGTGGGCAGTCGCTGGATCTGCGGATTCGATCAGAAGAAAATTGACAAAGAGTTAGGGATATAGATGAAACTGCAACTAAGAAACATCGGTATGATAGAAGAAGCCGATGTTTCCATCGACGGTCTGACTGTTATTGCCGGTGAGAATGATACAGGAAAGAGTACGGTTGGGAAGGCTCTTTTCCTGTCATTGGCTTCTCATCATATTCATGGACATCCTTTGAAATATGCTCAAATGGTTGAATTACTATTTGGTAGTTTTATTACATATAGTGATGGCAGGATCACTTTATCTGAAGATAATAAAAAATTTGAAGCAGAGTTTTCAAACAATAACCAGGCACCGTTTATGCTGAATCCCGAATTTTCCAAGTATGATGTTTCTATGATTGAAACACCGATTATATGGAACTTTTTTAGATTTTTTAATGCCATTGAAAAAGTAAAAACAGAAGCATCTTTTTTTGATCAGGATTATGACATACCTTATCCATATTTGACATGGGATATCTATAAAAAACTCTCTTTGCCTAAAAAAGAAGAGAATCTAAAAGACAAAAAAGAATTATTACTTGAACTGGAAAATATCATAAACGGAAAGTTCACAAAGGATGATTTTGGTGATTTTCTCTTTGTTAGAGATGAAAAAAAGATACCTATCATCAATACCGCTACTGGTATAAAACAGTTTGGGATATTGCAAAAACTGATAGAAAACAACTATATCCATGAAAAAAGTGTTATCATTCTTGATGAACCAGAAGTTCACCTGCATCCTAAATGGCAACTCAAAATGGCACAGCTCATCGTCGCATTGGTAAAAAATGGCGTGAAAATATTGGTAAATTCTCACAGTCCATACATGATCGAGGCACTTCAGAGATATGCAGAGCAGGAAAAAATTAGATCAGACTTTTATCTTGCTGAGCATGGAAAAATAGGAAAAATCGAAAACAGCAACAGCCAGACACTTTCAAAGATATTTGAAAAACTCTCCGAACCATTTGAACAGTTTGAAGAGATGGATAGCCAAAAGATGGAGAATCTGATAAATGGCTGATATTGGTCAGTTTTTGCGTCATTATACTGATTATCAAAGCACATTTAAAGAGACGAGTTGCGATGATCGGCATAAAGACAAAGAAGCGATATACCTTTGTCATGATGAGACACAAACAGTTATCAACTTTGATAAACTTGTAGAAGAGAGATACAGTGGCTCTAAAAAACCACGAACTTTTGATGCTATTTATGTTCATGAAAATATTATTTTTTGCATAGAGTTCAAAAACCAGACAACAGCAGATATCAAAAACAGGATTGTTCAGGAAAAGTTAGAGTCAGGCAAGAGAGAGCTTGAGGAACTTTTTGCACAATTGAATATCGCTTCTAAACAGTATAAATATGTCTATTGTGTTGTTTATAAAAACTGTTATGAAGAGATACAAAGATATAAAAGCGGAGTCTCAAAAGGTGCTGTCTTATTTGGCTTGCAAAAATACAAAGAGAAGCATTTTGTAGATGAGATATTTACAGATAATGTAAACTTTTTTACAAAAGCGTTTCAAAAACAGATAAAAAAGGAATTAAATTGTTAAACTTTTCACAAATGCTACTAAAACTACAAACCTACTGGGCTGATCAGGGGTGTGCGATCGTACAGCCTTATGACATACCGGCAGGGGCGGGGACTTTTCATAATGCTACATTTTTGCGTACACTTGATCCTACACCGTGGTCAGCTGCCTATGTAGCACCAAGCCGCCGTCCAACTGATGGAAGATATGGAGAAAATCCTAACCGTTTGGGTGCTTACTATCAGTTTCAGGTGATTATCCAGCCAAGTCCGGATAATATACAAGAACTCTATCTCAAAAGCCTTGAAGCCCTCGGATTAAATATCAAAGATCATGATATCCGCTT
>JALSQA010000339.1 GCA_026985685.1 Campylobacterales bacterium
AATTTGCACTCTCTTCCAATATGCACATCAAAGAGGGGTATCAAAACTCTAGTGAAAAGAAGCAGTTTTATAGAGAACTTATCTGTTCTCCTGCTTATACAGTTTTTGTTGATTTATCACTACTTGCTCAAGAGTATCAAACGACGATAATCCAATATCTAAAAGAGCATAAAACAGCTTTTACTCCATATTTAGGGATTAATTTCTGTTTGGCTGATTTTGAATGGATAGAGATAAAAAATATTGAAAAAATAGATGAGGAGATAGCTAAAATAGATACCTTTACACTCAAAGAGGATTTTGAGTTTAAGATAGATAACTATGGTGTTAAGCTTACCACTGCAAATATGGCTTGTGGAGTAGAAGAGCATAGAGTCTTTAAAGATTTTAAAGAGTTTATTATTGAGATTGGGGCAGATAATAGTATTGAGTCAAAAAATAGAGATAACATCTATCAAATCAATGAAGATAGGGTCTATTTTGTTTGATAAATTTTTCTCTCACCCTAATAAACTTTATGTTGAGCATATTACCAATATGTTTTCTGAAAATGATACGCTATTAGAGAGAGAAGTCAAGCATTTTCATGATGTAGCTAAACTAAAAGATAATTTTCAAATCTATATTAGAGATACTTCCAAAGAGATTAAAGATAAAAATCACTCTCTTCTTTCTGCGTATATTTTTTTACTAAATAGCTCTTTTGATACCAAAGAGTCGCTTTTTGGATTTTTGGCAATTGCTTCACACCACGGAAATGTGGGGAACTTTTTTGCTCTCAATGAAGATAACCGATATATCGGTAAATACTGCACTCAATCTAAAGAGTTGAATTTTTTAGATGAGGTTTTAACTGCATCTAAAACTTTATCTATATATCAAACACTAAAAGGAGATATATCAACCTTAGAAAAAGAGGCAAAAGTTTATCAAAAATATATAAGAAGTTACAAATTTAAAAATAGATTTAGTTACCAAGATTTTATTGATTTCAAAAAGCTTTACGCTTCACTCATTTATGCTGATAAATTTGAGGCAATTTTTGGCATTAAAAAAGAGAAAAAAAAGATTATTCCACAAGAGATACTAAGTAACTATATAGATGCTTTTCCTTATCATAAAAAACGAGATGATTTTAGAAAATATGTTTTAAACAATTTTGATAATTCACATAAACTTTTTAGGCTAACAGCACCTACAGGTTATGGAAAAACATTAACTGCTTTGGAGTTTGCTCTGAAATTTAAAAAAGAGAAGATTATATTTGCTTTGCCTTTTACTTCGATTATTGACCAAACCCAAAAGGTTATTTCTGATATTTTTGAACAAAGTGATATAGATATTTTTAAAATTCATCATAAAACCACTATTGATGAATCTGTTCCTCTTGATAGATATTCACAAGTAAAATTTTTGATGACCTCTTTTTCTGGAGATATAAATATCACAACACTCTATCAGATTATTTTTGCACTCTTTGGTAATAAAAATAGAGATAATGTAAAATTTAATCAGTTTAGAAGCTCTGTGGTTATTATAGATGAAGCCCAAGCAATTCCTTATGATTTTAGGCAAGACTTCATTCGATTATGTGAGTTGATTTCAGAGCAGATGAATACTGTTTTTATCTTTATGTCTGCGACTATGCCTATTATGAGTGATGGATTTCAAGAGATTTCAAACTTGGACTATTTTCAAGAGCAGAACCGATATGTTTTAAAGTGGTTAAGTTTGGAAGATGGGCAAGATACTCTGATGGAAAAAGTGAGAGAGGAAGCTAGGACTAAACATACACTTTGTGTTGTTAATACAGTAAAAAAAGCACAAGAGCTTTATTTGAAATTTAGAGATGAGTTTGAGTGTTATTGTCTCAATGGTTATATGACTGATAACGATAAACAACGCGTAGTAGAAGAGGTTAGTACAAGACTAAAAGAAGATGAGGCTAAAATCTTACTTATTTCAA
>JALSQA010000340.1 GCA_026985685.1 Campylobacterales bacterium
TGGTATTATTTTGGTTGCTTGTTTGATTATTGGTCTGTGTAGTTGTGTTTCCTGTATTTGGTGTTTGAGTATTTTGAGAGTTATTGATAACTGTTACAGGATTTTTATTTGTTGTAAATAAAACAACATCATCAACTGCTATATTTCCTCTAATCATAAATCCATCTACTTCATATAATGTGGTACTTGGCATATATTTTTTTAAATCTGCTCTTAAATCCCTCTGAATTGTATGCCACCTATTATCTGTGATACTCTCACCTAAACCAAGATGAATCATATTAGATCCTAATTTTCCCAAATCTCTGTCATTATTTGAATAATAAAGATTTTTTACTCCCTTGTCAGTAAAAACACTCACTACAATCGCAAAACTCTCTTTAGCTTTCATGCTCCATTTCAAAAATGGCATCGTTTTGTTTTCCCACGAATTTGGCTTACCGTACGCATTCCCTAAAATATATGCATTATTAAGCCCAGCACCATCAGTTAAAAGTACTTGTGAGTTTTTTCCTTTATCAAATCTATTTTCAATTTTTGCACGTGCAGGAGTATTATCCAATATATACCATAATCCTTTAGTCCCATCCTCTCCATCAAAATAAATTTTTTCATTAACACTATTTGCATAAAAATTATATTGATTGGTATTGGCTAAATTTCCAGAATTGATTTTTAATTCATGTGCGATAATTCGCTCTTGTTCTTGTATCTCTTCTTTACTGTAAGTATTTGAGACTATATCACGTGAATAGTTATGTCCTACATTTGAAGACGAACTACCACAACCTGTAAAAAATGGAAATAAAAAAATTAAAAAATAGATAAAATACTTCATGATTTCTTCCTTTGATTAAAATAGTTATATTTCAATATAACAAAAGTAAACTAATTTAAATCTTAAGTCTTAATTCAAAATACTCTATTTGACAAATCTTAACTTCTGGATGATATAATTAGTAAAAAATATAAAGAGAGTAACCATGGGATTAAAAGCTGACACTTGGATCAGAGAGATGTCTTTGACAAAAAATATGATAGAACCCTTTTGTGAAGAACAAGTAGGTAAAAATGTTGTAAGCTATGGTTTAAGCAGTTATGGTTATGATATTCGTGTAGGTAGAGAATTTAAAATATTTACAAATGTTAACTCAACTCTTGTTGATCCTAAAAATTTTGATGATGCTAATATTGTAGATATAGATGCTGATATTGCCATAATTCCTCCAAACTCTTTTGCTCTTGCTAGAACAGTTGAATATTTTAAGATGCCACATAATGTATTAGCGATTTGCCTTGGGAAAAGTACTTATGCGAGATGTGGTATCATCGTCAATGTAACTCCTTTTGAACCTGGATTTGAGGGACACATCACAATAGAAATATCAAATACAACTCCACTTCCTGCTAAAATATACGCAAATGAAGGAATAGCACAAGTTCTGTTTTTAGAGGGTGATACTCCATGTGAAGTAACATACGCTGACAAAAAAGGAAAATACCAATCCCAAACAGGTATAACACTACCTAGAATATTGAGATAATGATGCGTTGGAGAGATGTTAAACAAAAAAGAGTAACTACAACAAAAGAAGAAAATAAAAAAGAAACACTACTCAAACACAGTTATGCTTCTCTATCAGATAGATTCAAAGCTTTTGTAACTGACTCTTTTTTAATTTCAATGCCTATTTTCTATATCGTGATTTATTTAGTTATGAATGGAAGAGAAGGTTTTAGAGAAAATATGCTTTTAGGATGGGGGTTTATTCTTGTTCCATTAGCAATCATCATCATACTTTTTTATTTTATCAGTGGACAGACACCCGGATTAAAAGCTTATGATTTAAAAATTATAGATAATCAAACAGGGGAAAAGCCATCACTAGCACTAGCAATACTTCGTTTTTTGTATTTTAATGTTGTTCTTTTTACCTTTTTTGGTCTGTT
>JALSQA010000341.1 GCA_026985685.1 Campylobacterales bacterium
ATAAAACCCATGTTTATCCTTTATTTGTTTTTTTTATATTTATGTACTATTTTAGCCAAAAAAACTTTATAACTTTTTAAAATAAGATAATTTTTTATTATAAATCTGCATAATGACTTATAACTTATAATAATATTAATTAAAACTTATAAAACTTTCGTATATTATTAAGGGCATCTATAATGCCATTAAGTTGAGGAAATCACTTATATTGGAAGCGGAGACTTTAGTCCCCAAAAGCGGAGGCAAAGCCTTCCGATTCCAATATAAGTAAAAAAGTTTTTTTTGGAAGTCTTGCTTTAGCTAGACCCTAATTAGATGGGACTAAAGTCATCATTTCCAAGTAAAAAAACCTTAACTTAATACCCTTAAACAATTTATTTACAATTAAAAGATATAATCACTATAAATTTATTATACGAAGGATTTTATTTGAAACTATTAGTCTATCTTTTGTGCTTTTTTACTTCAGTGTTAAATGCAGATAATTTTTACTATGCTTTTGGTAAAAAAGTAGAAGTTACAAAACTTCCTCAAAGTAGAGGATTAGATAAAAGCACTATTACATATTATCAAACTAAAAATGGTCATAAAGTTGGTGTTAAACATGATGTAATCATTGGTTGCAATAAAGGAGATTCGTGTTTAAAAGTATTGGATAATTATGATATCAAAGCGATAGAAAAACTCTCTCCTACTCTATTTTTACTTACATTGCCAGAAGATAGTGACCCTTTTACCATAGCAAATAAACTTTATCAAGAAAAAGAGATCAAACTTGCACATCCAAACTTTATCCAAAAAAGAATATTGAGATGAAAAAATTACTTTTATATAGTATAGCTATATTACTCACATTGTATGGCTGTGGAAACAGTAGAAAAAATATAGATACAACCATTGGTACTAATTTTAATCCATCTAACGAACCTTTTTTCCCCTACCAATGGTATCTATCATACACTCAAAATCAATTTTCAAAAAGCGGAGGGATAGATCCTGATTCTAGTATACATATCTGGGATGCGTGGAAATATACACGAGGAGCTGGAGTAACAGTAGCTGTAATAGACGCAAATTTTGAACCTTCACATCCTGATCTTTCATCTAATGTTTCTGCTTTTTATAATGCAGACTTTGATAACAGCGATGTCACAAATCATACAAGTGACTCTTCTCATGGACTCTCTTGTGCTGGATTTATCGCTGCACCTGCCAATAGGGTTGGGATTTTAGGTACTGCACCAGATGCGAAACTATTATTGATATCACAAGAATATATCGATGACGCAGCAGGTATTCGGGCATTTGAGTATGCCAAAGATCATGGAGCAAAAATCATCAGTAACAGTTGGGGAACAAACAATGTAACACCTGCTATCGCCGATGAGATGCAATCTTTGAAAGATCAAAATATCACTATATTTTTTGCTAGCGGAAATGAAAATCAAAATCTCGATACACCAAATATCAACGATGAATCAGAACAAAGTAGTGTCATAGGTATCGGATCGAGCAATGAATATAACCAAAGAGCTTCATATTCAAACTATGGTTCAAATATCGATCTATTAGCTCCAGGTGGAGAAGTGATTGGATTAGTTGGATTGGATGATACAGGAGATAAAGGAGTTGATACTGAATATTATCAATTTGATGACGGCTATGAAATCAAACTAGATAAAGATCATGCTTTTGAAATAGGAACTAGCTTTTCATGTCCTCTTGCAGCAGGTGTAGGGGCATTGATGCTAAGTGTAAACCCAAACCTCACACCAGATCAGATAGAAGAAATACTAATCCAAACAGCTGATAAAATAGAACCAAATACCTCAAGTTATAATCAAAAAGGCTTCTCACTTACCCACGGATACGGTAAAATAAATGCAGCCAAAGCCGTACAAATGGCTAAATCTTTGTTACAGTAAATTTTACCAACAATAAAC
>JALSQA010000342.1 GCA_026985685.1 Campylobacterales bacterium
TCTTTTTCATATTGAGATTTCGCTAATCGTATAACATTTACAATAGGAATACCACTTCTTAGATATATAGCAAGGTTACGTGAAAGGTTTGCTAAATTTTTCGCAGGGAGCTGATGTTTTCTTTTAAAACTGATTTTATCAAAAAAAGATGCACCAGTCTCTTCTACACTTTGATAAATAATACCACGTGCTTTTAATTTACGTTTCGCCTCGTCTAAATCCTGTGCTTCGATACGTGCTTTTACTTTTTTACCATGAGCATCAAAGCCTTTGTATAAAAAGAGCATTAGTCTTTCAATCCTACACGTATGACTTCTTTGAGTGAGGTTTCACCTGCAAGTAAAAGTTCTAGTAACTGCTCACCGATAAGTTTCATACCTTTATTTCTCATGGCCTCTCGGATTTCAAAATCTGTCATTTTATTTTTTAACATGATTTTAACTTCTTCATCCATGATTAAAAGTTCACCAACGGCACGTCTTCCAATATATCCTGTAAAATTACACTTTGTGCACCCTTTTGGCTCATAAACATTTACATCATCCAAATCAAACTCTAATCTAATATCAGCTGGCAATTTACCTTCTGTTTTACATTCAGGACAGAGTTTACGAACCAACCTTTGTGCCAAAACTCCAAGTAAAGAAGAGCTTATCAAAAAATCATCCACACCCATATCTACAAGTCTCGTAATCGCTGCGGCAGTATTGTTAGTGTGAAGTGTTGAGAGCATGAGGTGTCCTGTTAGGGCTGCTTGTATCGCTATCTCTGCTGTCTCTTTATCACGTATCTCTCCAACCATCACGATATCTGGATCTTGCCTAAGAATAGAGCGAAGCCCTGATGCAAAAGTTAATCCCGCTTTTGCATTTACTTGTATTTGATTGACATTATCTGCTTTATATTCAACAGGATCTTCAACCGTTATGATATTTTTATCTGGTGTTGCAACTGTTTGCAAAAAAGTATGCAAGGTTGTTGATTTACCACTTCCTGTAGGTCCTGTGACAAGTATCATTCCATGTGAGTGTTCTAATAGTTTTTCAAAAGTATTTTGTAGATTTTTAGTAAATCCTAGATTTTCCAAAGTTGGAATGTCACTTGACTCCATCAAAATTCTCATAACAACACGTTCACCATAATAAGTAGGCAATACAGAAACCCTGATATCAAGATCTTTACCTGCAATTTTAACCTGTGTACGACCATCTTGAGGAACACGTTTTTCAGAGATATCAAGATTTGAAATAACTTTGATACGACTAATCACCAAAGCTATAATATTTTTATCCAAATCTACGTGTTTTACCATAACGCCATCAATACGAAATCTAACTACACCACGCTTTTCATGAGATTCGATATGAATATCTGACGCACCTTTTTTCACTGCCTGATAAAAGAGTGAATTTACAAACTTTATAATAGGTGCGGACTCTTCACTTGTTAAAATATCACTACTGTTTTTTAGAAATTCTGTAAGAGAGATATCTTCATCAAGTAGTTCGCTCTCACTCTCTTCATTGATCGTGGAGGAGAGTTCTTTATCTGTTTTTATCTCTAAAAATCTATGAAAAAGTCTATCATATGAATTTTGATCTACGTAAGCTAGTGGCAGTTGTAAACCAAGTTTTGAAAGAAGATTAAACCCATCAGCCAGATGGTCTGGATGCAAGATAATATAAGGTTCTCCCTCCACTTTTGTACAAAGCAGAGAATTTTTGACACAAAGATCAGTATCGACCCCTTCAATTAATTCAGGGTAGAGATCAAGATCATTAAATTGAGCTATATTGTTAAGTTTCATGATCTCTCCTAATAACCATCATCAAGAGAAACAGCAGTTTTTGAGATAATATTTCCCTGTGCATCTTTTTCTATACGATAAGCTTGATTATTTTCATCTATGACTATTTCTACACGATCATCTACACTAGGTTC
>JALSQA010000343.1 GCA_026985685.1 Campylobacterales bacterium
TGCCTGTATTTAGCTGGCAAGTATTACAGATTGTTACCATCGTTAAGCCCAGTTTTTCAGCATAACATATATTTCTGGCATTCAATGTCAATGAAAGCATATCATCAAAATCTTGTAGATGACTAGCCCCACAACATGAAGCTTCATCCAATAGAACCAACTCAATATCCAAAGCCTCAGCAATCGCCAATGTTGATTTTAAAAGCTCAGGTGTACTCTCTCTTGCTGTACATCCTGTATAGAGTGCATATTTTAATTTTGCCATAATTATTTCCCCTTGAACTTCGCTGTGGAAGCAGATTTTACGAGTTTTTGAATTTCATCTAAATTTTTTGATTTTGGCATATTCCATGGCATAACAATTTTGCCTTTTTTATACATTGCAATTGCTTCAGGTATATGTCTCATTACACCGATCAAACCTTCTGAATATTTAACCAATTCACCTTCATCTAGTAGACCATGTTTTTGAATCGACCATTTAAATCCAACGGCATGACGAACTGCAACATTGTCTTTTGCCATGTTCTCTTCAAATGTCTGTTGATGTAATTTTGTAATCTTTCCAATAGGATCAAGTTCTTTTGGACATGCCTCAGCACACTCAAAACATTTTACACAATCCCAGATACCAGGTCCTATTTCATTTACAGTTGTCAATCTATCACGTTTACCGCCATCTCTAACATCAGCATTAAATCTATATGTCAAAGCCAGTGCCGCAGGTCCGAGATAATCTTCATTTGCCTCTACTGCCGGACATGAATAATAACAGTTACCACACTGAATACAATAATCCGCTTCATCAATTTTTTCAGCAAGTACAGGAGATACAAGATTTTCACTTTTTGGTGCTTCATCAATATCAGCTTTCAAGTATGGTTCAACTGTATTGTATTTTTTCCAAAAATCTTTTTTGTCAATCACCATATCTTTAATAGCTCTTGATTTATTTTGTGGTTCAATAGTTAACTCTTCACCATAAATCGCTACCAAATCTTCTACACGATCTTTACAGGCTAAAGTTGCTTTTCCATTGACTTTAACAGCACAACTACCGCAGATACCATGACGACAACTTCTTCTATAACTAAAAGATCCATCATGTTCCCATTTGATACGATTTAGAACATCAAGAACAACTTCTCCTGAACCTACTTCCATCTCGATTTTGTCATAGTGAGGCAAATAATCTGTCTCACTATTAAATCTAAATACATTAAACAATAATTTCTTTTTATCTTCTTTTACCATCATTTATTCCTAGTAAGTTCGTGCTTGTGGTTCAAATTTACCCAAAACCACATCTGTATATTCTAATTTTATACCACCTCTTTTGCCCATATACGCATACGTATGTTTCAAAAATTTCTTATCATCTCTTGTAGTATAGTCATTTCTAAAGTGTGCACCTCTACTCTCTTTTCTAGCCAAAGCACCATCTACAACAAATGCTGCATAATCAAGCATATGTCCAAGTTCAATCGCTTCTTGAAGATCAGTATTGTATACAGGACTCTTATCATCTATACGAATATCTTTATACAATTTATGCAACTCTTTGATGATCTCTTTTTGCTTTTTCAAAGACTCTTCTGTTCTAAATACACCAGCATTTTCCGTCATGGATGCTTGAAGTCTTGTTCTCAAATCAGGTACTCTTTGTGTTCCATTATGTTTCAATATAGTCTGCATCTCATTGATTGCAGTATCAGCATCACTCTCTTTTGCCGGCACAAGTGTCAAATCATCTAATTCAGCAGCCATTGTCTGTCCTACATGTCTACCAAACAACATCGCTTCAAGAACTGAATTAGCACCCAGTCTATTTGCACCGTGTACACTTACACAGGCACATTCACCAGCTGCATAAAATCCTGTTACAGTTTGTTCTGGATTACTTTTGACATTTCCTGCGATAGTCACAGGTATACCACCCATAGAGTAGTGAGCAGTAGCTGCTATCATGATAGGTTCTTTGATCATATCAAGTCCAAGGAATGTCAATGCCAAATCTCTAAGTTCAGGTAATCTTTCCATAATTTTTTTCTCACCTAAGTGTGTCAAATCAAGGAAAACTGCATCTTTATCAGGACCAACACCACGGCCCTCTAAAATCTCTTGAGTAATAGAACGACTAACTAAGTCACGAGGTCCCAATTCCATCTTATCAGGAGCATATTTTTCCATAAAACGCTCTCCCTCTGAGTTGATAAGTTTTCCACCTTCACCACGTGCTGCTTCACTCATCAAGATACCAGTACCTGCTAATCCTGTTGGATGAAATTGTACAAACTCCATATCTTCTAGTGGTAAGCCATGTCTAGCTACGATAGAGAGTGCATCACCTGTATTTGCATGTGCATTTGAGTTGATTTTAAATGCACGTCCATAACCGCCTGTAGCAAACATAACTGCCTTTGCATTGAAAATAGCAGGTTTACTTGTCTTGATATCGTATGCTACAACACCATTAACAGTATTTGTTTCATTATCATAAATAATATCTGATACATACCATTCATCTAAAAAATCTACATTGAGACGATTAGTTTGTTCAAAAAGTGTTTGTAAAAGTGTTAAACCTGTTCTATCTTTAGCAAAACAAGCTCTTGGGTGTGATTGACCACCAAAATTTCTTTGTGCAATTTTTCCATCTTCTGTTCTACTAAATACTGCACCCATATGCTCCATCCAGCGTACTGCTTCAGGTGCTGTCTGGCACATAAATTCAACGGCATCTTGATCAGCAAGATAATCACTTCCTTTGATAGTATCAAATTCATGTAACTCTATACTGTCCTTTTCTGCAAATGCAGCATTTATACCACCTTGTGCTGCACCAGAATGACTTCTTAGTGGATGTAGTTTTGTTAAAACAACAACGTTTTTACCCTGCCTCTTTAGCTCTCTAGCTGCTGCAAGTCCTGCGAGTCCTGCACCAACTATTACAGCGTCATATGTATGAATCGGTATGCTCATTAAGCCGTCCTTTAAAAATAGTAATTTGTTATATTATAGTATAGTGAGTCTAAAAATATACCAAAAGTTACATTCTTATATTTTGAAGCTTAGAAGTTGTTACATTTTGTAAAGTTTTATAATGATTTGTTATATTTTGGAAGTTATTTAGAAGTTAAGTTTTAGAGTGAGCAGAACTAAATCCACTCACTATTTTTGTAAACGATTTATAGTGGTGTTACGTTTTCTGCCTGAGGTCCTTTTTGACCTTCACCAAGTTCAAATGTCACTTGTTGCCCATCTGCCAAAGAAACTCTTCCGCCTCCTGGGTTGTTTACTTGTCGAAAATGTACAAAAACATCTTGTCCGCCATTTTCTTGTTGGATAAATCCATAGCCTTTCTCATCGTTGAACCATTTAACAGTTCCGTTTAGCAATTCTGCCATATGTTGTACCTTTGTAACGGGGAATATCAATCAAAATTAGTAAAAAAATTTCTAAAAACTCTCTTACCTTTTTATCATAGAGTACATAGTATAGTTTTTTATCTTAAACGATCCTATAAAAAAGAAATAAGTGTCATATTTTAGTTATAAAAAAGCGATTTTAGTATTAAATAGAAAATATTTCATGATTTTGACTCTTTAGTCTTTGTAATAATCTATCTGCTTCTTTAAACAGTTCATACTCAGCTATTCCTTCTTCCATGATAGACAAATATTTTTCATAAGTTGCCCATAATGTCCTGGCACCTTTATGATTTCCTCTATTTATCAATTCAAATGCAGTTGCACCATTGATAAATCCTTTACATAGATTTTTTAGCGGATGATCTGTTTTACGAATTGTCGCCCAATACTCTTCCATATCTTCATGTGCCTGGCTATATAAATCATGATTTATATCATAGATAAATTTTTCCAAACTCTCTTTAAGTGTTATTTTCATGTTTTGCTAACTCCTATATTGATTTGACTATTTTATGTTATAATTTCTTTATGAGAGATAAAGAGTCCTATTTTATAAGTCAATTTTCAAATAAACACATCGGTGATGATGGTGCGGTAATAGATAACTATGTTTACTCTAAAGACCTTTTTTTTGAAAATGTTCATTTTAAAAGATCATGGATGTCACTTTATGACATCGCTTACAAAAGTATGCTCATCAATATCTCTGATGCTATTGTCATGAATGCAAAACCAAAATATGCACTACTTGGTATTCAGATTCCTTCAAATTTTTCAAAATCCAAACTCAAAGAGTTATCAAATGGATTTTTGGATGCTGCAAAAGCTTATGATTTTGAGATTATTGGGGGAGATACTATTGGTGGAGAATTACTTAATATATCTATAACATTGATCTCTCATAGTGATCATCCAATTTATAGAAACTCTGTACAGCTAGGTGACATGGTTGCATTTACAGGAGATTTAGGAAGCGTAAAAAGAGATTTAGAAAAACTATTTGCAGGTGAACAAATAAGCAAACAAAGTAAATTTATCAAACCAAAACTTCATGGCAATTTTTTTTATGAAGCTGCTCCTTTTATACACTCAGCTTTGGATATCTCCGATGGATTAAGCAAAGAGTTGTCACGATTAAGTCAAATAAACAAAATCTCTTTTGCGTTTAATCGTAACTTTGGTAAAGATATTTTATGCAGCGGTGAAGAATATGAGATACTTTTTACTTTTGCACCTCATAATTTTGATATACTACAAAAATTGGCACAAAAACATAGCGTTCCTTTCACACAGTTTGCAACCGTGATAAAAGGTTCATATCTAAATACGTGCCCTGAAAATCACTTTTAGGATCCTCATGAATCGACTTTTTTACCTAAACCATACCCAAACACATGTGCATTTTAATAAAGGCAGTAAAGATTTTGTCGTAACAGAAATTCCACTTTACTCTTTTAGTGGAGAAGGCGAACATTTGATTTTAAAAATACGCAAAAAAGATCTCACCACCTGGAATATGTTACAAATCTTAGCGGATAATTGTGGTGCGAAGGTGAGAGAATTTGGTTATGCAGGGCTAAAAGACAAAGATGGAATGACAATACAATATATCTCAATTCTTAAAAAATATGAAGAAAAATTAGATAATTTTTCCCATCCAAAGATCAAAATACTAGAAAAGACTTACCACAATAACAAAATAAAGACAGGACATCTCAAAGGAAATCGTTTTTTTATACGACTTAAAAAGGTAAATCCAACCGAAGCACTGATGCTTAAAAATGTTCTTAAAACAATCAAAACATACGGTTTCCCAAATTATTTTGGCTATCAGAGATTTGGTAGAGATGGTGACAATTTTGAGAGAGGAAAAGCAATCTTACAAGGTAGTATCAAAGAAAGAAATAAAAAGATGAGAAACTTTTTTATCTCAGCTTATCAAAGTCACCTGTTCAATCTCTGGCTATCTAAACGAGTAGAGATCAGTAAACTATTTAACGCTTTTGACGAACAAGAACTTTTTAATTTATTTAATTTTCCTAAAGAGATCATCAAAAAAATCAAAGCACAAGCGGGATTTTTCAAAATACTTCCAGGAGAACTTATGCACCATTATCCTTATGGACGTGTTTTTTTATGTGAAGATTTAGATAGTGAAAGTGAACGTTTTTTTCAAAGAGATATCACTCCTACAGGTTTACTAGCTGGTAAAAAAGCTCAAAATGCAACAGGACTAGCTGGAAATTTTGAAAAAGATATCATCAAAGAGTGTGAAGGTTTTTGTGAAAAGATGCAAGGAACACGCCGTTTTGCGTGGATATGGGCAGAAGATGTAGAGAGTGAATATAAAGAAAATGAAGCATGGCTTGAACTAAACTTCACTCTTCCAAAAGGCTCGTATGCGACAACCTTTTTGGAAGAGTTAACACATCAAGTCAATTTTTAAAAACCAACCTCATCTACTTTACCTCGTTTGCAACCGCCATTTGCTTTACGTGCACCTTTTAGCAAACTAGATATTGAAACTCCATCATCAATCTTACCTTTGAGATTGATCTGAAGTTCTGTTATCAAACCCTTAGAACACATCATCTTAACTTTACGACCTGCTCCTTTACCAAATGCTTTATCAAAAGCACGCATTAACTGTTCTTTTGTAATTGTTTTACCAATATTTTTACTAAATAATTGCCTTACTTCAGAGTTATTAATCTTTTTTGTCAAATAGATAGCATCTTTAAAATACCCTTTTTGATCTTTTCCATAACAAGTTCCGTGTTTTTTCCATTCATGATTTTGTAAACCACTTTTTGCAGCAGGCATCACTTCTACTAATTCATGATAAAGCTCTTTATCAAGAAATACTTTTCGTTTACCTCTACAGTTTTGCTTACTTCTAGGCTGAGGCCAAAGACCATGAAGAGTAAAATGCGAAGCACTATAATGAGAAGGTTTTACATTACGACACTCTCTTTTGCGTTGGTGTGTTTGACAAAAAGCATTTTGCCAACTAAGTGCCAAGAGATTATCTGTTGATATCTGGGATGTAAATTTTTCTTTACTATATTTATGCTGAATATTAAATTGAAATCCCATCAATAACATGCCAAGTAGAGCCATTATTAGAGAAAGTGAAATTTTATTTTTCATTTTTTTCCTTATATATTTATTTTAAAAGTACCATATCATGCCAAGTAATTAAGCAAACTTATCATAGGAAATGGAGACTTTAGTCCCATCTAACTGAGGTCTAGCTAAAGCAAGACTTCCTAAACAACTTCCTAACTTAGTTGTCATTTATACATTTTTATATGGTAATTCCATTTTATGCAACTCTTGCTTAAAAAAAGTGCACCACTGTTCTAAAAAATCTTTATCTTCATGTGCTAAATATATTTCAGCTGATTTTTTATCTTTGATAAAAGCAGGTAAACATGAAAGTTCTAACTCTTTTGGCAAAGACTCCATGATATCAATCAACACAGCTTCGCTACTATCTACAACAAAATTGCAACTATATTTTTCTATATTTTTAGAAAAAAATTGATCTAAAACCGTAATAACCATAGGATGTGACATCTGAACAAAACCAGGCACAAAGAAGAATCTATCCTCCAGTTGAAATCCAGGCATTTTATTAACAGGATTAGTTATCAATTTAGCACCACGTGGTAAATCTGCCATCTTTACTGGATGAGGAAATGCCCTCTCTCCCAAAGTATCAACAATAATTTTTTCAGCTTCTTTATGTCGTTTTAATGGCTTGTTAGTAAATGCTTTAGCAGCAACTTCTCTTGTAAAATCATCAGGCGTTGAACCAATCCCTCCAAAAGAGAACATCACACTATTTGGATCTTTTTGAATCAAACTATAAACTTCTTCCAACAAAGTAACATCATCTTTGATGATAAAGTTAGCTTTATGTTCCCATCCGCGGTCAATTAAGTTTCGATTTAAAAAAGAGAAATGACCATCATCTCTCCTGCCATTTAACAATTCTGTACCAATTATAACGCTATAAAAGGTTGGTTTTTTTAACATTTTAATTTTTTCCCCTCTTTTTGTATTAAAATATTGTAAAGTTTTTTTCATTATCTACGATATATGCATTATACCGCAATTAAAAGGAAATTCATGTGGAAGAACATTGCAATTATTGTTGTTGCATTATTAATTATCAGAGAAATCAATCTTATGCAAAATAGTCTTATCCTCTCACCAGATTCACAAAAAGTAATTGCAAATGATCAAACAATTATCTCTAATATAGCTAGTTTCATAAAACATGAAAAAGATCTATTTTTTAAAAAAACATCCAAAGATATAAACAAATCAAAAAATAAAAAAGTAGACAAAAATTTACCAACACTTGATGATATGGAGCCAATACTATCAAATCTAAAATCATTAGAAGATGTCGAATCCACTAGTGGGGATCAAAACAAATCTCAACAAACACTCAAACAGACCAAAATAAAACCACATAAAAAAGAAAATAAAATTGAAAGTTTAGCACTATTTGAGAAAAATGAAACAAAAGAAAATAACCTTCCGCCCTCTTACCAAAGTGCTCAAGAGAAAGTTTTTGCTATTTTACATCAAATGGGTAAGAGGTAAAATTAATCAAATAGTAAAGATTTGACCTCTTCAAAAACACAATAATCTTCATCTTTACAATTATCTACGATGATAAATCGATTAAGCATTTTCATAAATTGTAACATTTTATACTCATCATTTTGTAATTGATCTTTTATGATCTTGACATTGGCAGCGATATCTTTTCTGATCATATCTTTGTCTTTTGAAATCTCTTTTGGCTGCAAAAGATCACAAAAGTCTTTCAACTCTTCATGTCTGTGAGTATTCTCGAGATGAAGGATATTGCATAATATATTTGATGTAGCTTCTTTAAATACTACAGGATCAGGCACATCAAAAATTGTATCTTTTTTACCAATTAAAGCGAACCATTGTTTGATTGTCATAATATCC
>JALSQA010000344.1 GCA_026985685.1 Campylobacterales bacterium
ATCCACAAACTGCACAAGAATTTGCAAAAGAGATACCAGCAGATATGGCACAACAAGTTTACTTCTTGTCAATCGCTACAATCAACCTTGACACAAAAGAAGAAGCACAATACTTAGATACATTGGCAAAAGAGCTAAATATTTCACCAGAAATGGCAAATGAAATCCATGAAAAAATAGGTGCACCAAAACTTTATAGTTAGGATAAACTTAGACAATCATGGAGGCTGTGGTGAAGATACCACAGCCTCTAAACCTTCTCATCTAATCTAATTTTGGAATACCTGTAACACTTTTATGAAAAATAGTTTTATATAAAATAGCATCATCAAATGTTGAATTTGTTAAATTATTTTCATTAAATATTGCTGATCCCAATGCGGAGTCATTAAAATTACAACTATCTATTTTTGCATTTGTAAAATCACCTTTCCAAATCCTTGCTTGAGAAAAATTGACATTTTTAATGGTCGCATTTCTAAAGTTAGCCCCTTTTAAATTTGATTTGATAAATATCGCATAACTCAAATCTGCATTTGTAAAATCAGCTTTATGAGCAAGTGCATTTGTAAAATTTGTATGCGTTAAATTTGCTCCTCTAAAATCTGACATACTTAAATCCATACCACTCAAATCTGCGTAACTCAAATCACATTTTGGACAATCTCCCTCTTCTTTAAGTTGTTTCAAATCATCTTGATCAAAACCAAAAAGTAGTTTTGCAAAAATCAATATAAACAAGGTGATTTTTTTCATTTTAAAGCCTTTAATTGTTTAAGAAATTTACTTGCTTTATTCCCACCAATGATCTTATACCTTTGTGTTGCATTTTTATCAATAATAAAAAAAGTAGGAATACCAATATATTCAAATCCTTTTGGTAATTTGTCTTTCTGGATATCAAGAGTTAAAACAATAAAATGTTTTTGTATATAATCTACAACTTTTTGATCTTTAAAAACAATATCTTTCATATAGTTACACTCTGGACACCATACAGCAGAATACATCATCATTATCTTTTTATTTTGCCCTCTAGCTTTTTGCAATGCTTTGTTAAATTCATGTTCATAATGAAGCCCTTGAGCAAACATTGACATTCCTAGTACAAATATCAGTAATAAAAATTTCATCTTTTTCCTTTTAAATTCATCTTTACATAGATTATAACAAAATTGCAAAATTTTATTAATATGCAGTGAATATATTGTCCCCTATTCTAAAGGTTAAAAAGTATTGACAATATGTCTTCATTAAATTACAGGCAGTTGCAGCATGAAGTTTTATATAACTTTACATTTAACGTTATATGTGTTATACTTTATTATGATAGAAAATTTTAAATGCAAAGAGACCTCAAAAGTCTTTAGTAGAGTTTTTTCAAACAAATTACCTTCTCAGATACAAAAAGAAGCTTATAAAAAACATCTAATGTTAGATGCAAGTGTGCAGTTAGATGATTTAAAAATTCCACCATCAAACCATCTTGAGAAGTTAACAGGCAATAGAAAAGGTCAATATAGCATACGAATAAACAAACAATATAGAATCTGTTTTAAGTATGAAGGAAATCTTGCAAAAGATGTAGAAATAATAGATTATCACTAAGGAATAATGATGAAAATAAAACCAATTCATCCAGGAGAAATACTCAAAGATGAGTTTATGAAGGAGTTTAACCTCAGTCAAAATGCCTTGGCAAAAGCAATAAAAGTACATCCAAGACGCATCAATGAAATCGTCAATGAAAAAAGGGGTATTTCAGCAGATACCGCACTCAGATTAGCCAAATATTTTGGTACAAGCCCAGAATTTTGGATGAATTTACAGTTGAGATATGAATTAGAAATAACTAAAGATAAAGTGTTTGAAAAGATTAATGCTGAGATTGATAGGATAGTAGCTTAAGTTTCGTAGGCTGTGCTGTCCAA
>JALSQA010000345.1 GCA_026985685.1 Campylobacterales bacterium
TGCGATTTAAAAAGCTAAGTAATGTATCTTTTGAGACACGATTTAGTCCCACAGCAGATGCATTTTCTTTCGCAGCTATGCGTTTGGCTTTATTTGTTTTGGCAGGTGAGAGAAAAAATGTTTCTATACCTCTGAGTGAAAACTTTTGTTTATTTGGTGCGGCATTTGCATGGATAGAGATGAAAAGATCTGCTTTTTTCTGATTGGCATAGTGTGTTCTATTTGAAAGTTTGACAAAAGTATCATCTTCTCGTGTCAGATAAACTTTATATCCTTGTTTTTGGAGTGCTTTTTTCAATAGTCTTGCTACTTTTAGTACAGTGCGTTTTTCCTGATAGTGTTTGTATCCTATAGCACCAGAATCTTTACCACCATGACCTGCATCTATAACGATGACTTTAGAATCTGCATAAATAGCTTTTGATGGAGTATATCTATGTTTTAGCGGAACACTTTTTTCTCTTAAGATTATTGCAGGTGCTTTTTTTATTGGTTTGAATTTTGCTTTTTCTTTACTCTTTTGTTTATTGTTGATTTTGATAAAGAGTGTTCCTTCTCGTATGAAAGCCTGGGCGTATATTTTACTATCGTTTTCCAACACTATTCGTACTTTATCACGTCTGTTTTGTGCTAATTTTACTTTTTGGATATTGTCTATATTTATTGGGTTAGAACGAAAATTCAAATTCGCATGAAGATCAAAAATCTTTTTATATTTTCCTTTTTGTTTAAGTGCAAAAGATAAGATATCAGATTTTTTAACAGGGTGATCAAATTTTATGATGATGGTATTTTCTTTTGTGTTTATAGATCTGATATTTAGAGGTAAAAAACTAGGTTCTTTGCTTTTATGTGACAAGGTGGTGCTTTTTTTTGTTTGCACAAAAGGATTTTTACTACCAGTTCTCTGGGCAAGTTCTTTTTCGTAAGTTGAGGCATCCAAACCAAGTAACTTTTGGCATTTGATTATGCCTTTTAGTGATTTTATGATTGATGTCTGGTCATTTTGTACTACTGCATTGATATAGAAGTTTTCCAAATCATGCATGATTTCTCTTGTATCTGTTTTAGATGCGTAAGGTATCTTTTTATAAAGTGAATCCACATCCATACGAAGTTTAACATCACAAAAGAGGATTGTTGCACATATTAAAAGGAGTGCAACAATCTTATTAATTATCTTCTCCATTTAGAAGTTTATCCATTAACTCTTTGACTGAAATAAGTTTATCAAGTCTATAACCGTTTGAACCAGTAAAAAACAGACCACTCTCTTTTTTGCCATAGTATGCATCAGAGAGTCTATCCGCGATACAGTAGCCAACTGCTTTAGCTTCCACACCACTATGACAAGGTGCTACACAGTTACTGATACAGGCAACTTTAGGTGCTGTTTTCTCTTCGATCATTTTTTGAAGATTTGTTTTTACACCTCTAGCAGGTAATCCCACAGGTGATTTGAAAAGCTGGATATCTTCTTCTTTTGCATTTAAAAGTACATCTTTAAACTCTTCATGAGCATCACACTCATATGTACCGATAAAACGTGTAGCCATCTGAACGCCTGCACATCCCATCTCTATAAATTTGTCGATATCATTTTTGTCCCAAATACCACCAGCTGCTATTACAGGAATATCTCCCCATTTTTTTGCTTCTTCTAAAATAGGAGGTATGATATTTTCAAGTTGATATTCATCCTGGAAGCATTGTTCATATGTAAAGCCTTGGTGGCCACCGCTTAGTGGTCCTTCTACGATTATTGCATCTGGGATTTTATTGTAACGTTTCCATTTTCTGCAAATCAACCGTAAGGCTCTTGCACTAGATACGATAGGTACAAGTGCAACATCTGGATAATCAACTGTAAATTCAGGCATATTTGTCGGTAAACCTGCACCAGTTATGATGATATCAGCACCAGCCTCACA
>JALSQA010000346.1 GCA_026985685.1 Campylobacterales bacterium
ATCAAAACACGCATAACAGCTGTAAAACCACTATTTGGTTTTTGTGCAAGTGCTTTTAAATCATCATTTGTAAAAGTAACAGTAGTTAGTGTTCCTTTTTTATTTACAACAGTAGATGATAGTACTGTAAAACCACCATTTTTCAATGCCTCTTTCACTTTAGCAAGATCCATAAAACTTGTATGTAAGTATGTACTTACTCGTCCATTCATACTTTCACCAGGTAATGAATTTTTGTCATTGTTTTGTGAATTATCAGAAGTATCAATATCAGAAGGTGGTCTTCTTTCACTAAAGACAATACCTCTGTTTTTATCTTTACTTCTTGTTGTATAGTGAATATCAGAACCACCTACAGTAATAACTTGAAGAGGTTGTACCGGCTTTGGAGGAGTTGGTAATTTTATTTTATAACCACTCTCTTCTTTAGGTTGAGCTTTTTTACTCTTTTGTTCTGGTTTACTTACTGTTTTTGCTGGTTTAGTTTGTACAACTGGAGCTTTTACTACTGCTGGTTTTTCCACTTTTTTTGGTTTTGTTTCTATCGGTTTTGATACCTTTTTGGTTTGAGATTTTTTAGGAATGATAGCCAGCATAGGGTTAGTATTTTCTATATCCTCTGCACCAAGGGAGTGCATGATTTCAGGAATTTCACGATCAAGTTTGGCAACAAAATCACTACGAACTTTATCATTTAAGCCAAGTGTTGCTTTCCAGTTTGCAAGTTTTGGCATACCAACAACAATTTTATTGTCACCCTTTTTTATATATAAATACATCGTACAAGGTGCGAATAACCCACCTTCTGGATGACTTCCTTTGTTATCAAATATAGTATATGAATATTTAAAGTGACAAAGAGAATAAGTCCAGAAAGCATCAAATTTATCGAGTGTTCCACCCTCTTCTCCCTCTTTAAAGTTATTAAACCCTGCTATAATATATTTTTTATTTTCAAAAGCTCCCTCAAATTTTTCTTGAAACTCATCTATGATATCATCTATATCACCTTCTCTTTTAAAAGGTACTTGAAAAGTCATCATACGATCTTTGGCATACCCTTTTGCTTCAAGTATCACCTCTTTACCACCTAGTTCTTTACGTACAAGTTCATCTAATTTTGCAAGAGACTGTGTATATACTTTTCTCACTTTTTCATCTGTAATACTCAACATATCCAAAATAGCATTTGCTCTCAAATGTCCAATATGTGTTGTATTTTCGTCAAGTTTTTTATATATTAGGAAATTAAAAGGATTAAATCCAGCAATTCTTGGATCTATATCAAATAGTGGCTTAATTACTTTCTCATTGGCAATTGACATAAAACTCAAAATATCAAGATTTGTTTTTCCATATTTTTTCTTATAGACATCATTGACACGCTTATGAGGGTCAGTCAATTTAAACCCAAGTTTATTGATGGTTTTTTCAACAAATTTGTTATATTTTTCTTCTACATTTCCTTTCAGCAAAAACATTGTAGCTAGTTTTTTGTCAGTGATATCAATCTCTTTTGCAGAAGCAACAACTTTTTTATTTTCTTTTGGAGTTGTAGATTTTGATACTCTATTTACAAGTACAAGTGGATTTGTATCGTCTATAACTTTAGCACCCATCTCCTGAAAAATTTTAGGAATCTCTTTTTCTAATTTTTCAATAAATGCAACTCTCTTTTCATCATTAATTTTTAAAGCAGATTTTACATTTTCAAGTCGAGGCATTCCAATATACAACTTATGACTACCTTTAGGTATACACATATACACAGTACATGGTGCAACGATACCAGCGTCAGGACGACCTTTGTCACCATCAAATACAGTACTTGAATACTTCATGTGACACAATGCATACGTCCAAAAAGCATCATAATTTGTCAATACTTTTTCTTCCTCTTCATCATCCATGAAGTTATGAAAACCAG
>JALSQA010000347.1 GCA_026985685.1 Campylobacterales bacterium
GCCTCATGGGTAGTAGATATTTTGCCATAAAAACGGATGAAAGGATTGATTTTAACATCATAGTCTTTCCACCTGCATTGACACCTGTAATCATTAGAATCTTTTTGGAAAATTCTATGTTTATGGGTTTGGGATCACTTAGAGCTGGATGTGCAAAATCTTTTAACATGATTTTATGGTCATTTGAAGGTTTGATAAATTCAAGATTATCACCTTTGGCGTAAAAGACTCTTGCCTGATAGTGATCAAAGCGATCAAATGCTGTGTTTATAAATCTTAAAAAAGGTTCTAGTTTACTAAATGTTGAGGAGATTTTTTTTTCATATTCATAGATGATTTCATCTTTTTGACTAAGCATGGTAGCTTGTGCTTTTTTAAGTTTTGAGATATTATCAGGTATGACATAAAAATACCCGCCACTACTACGAGCTGCGACACTTCCTTTCAAAAAATGGTTAAAACCACCACGAACTAAAAGTGTTTCACTCTCATCTATGTAGTGGATTTGTCTATCTACTAGATAGGGTTGTAGTTTTGCTGTGGCTAAAAGTCTTTTTAGACTCTCTTTGATCTGTTCTTTGTTGTTTTTCAATGAGCCATTTAGTGAGATAAATCTCTCATCTATCTCTTCTCTAAGTCTTCCCTGGTTGTCAAAATAAGAGACTATTTCATATATCTCATCTGGTATGATGATTTTATCAAGCCAGTTTTGAATGACTCCTTCTTGTGATATCTGTTTTTTTAGATATATAAAGTATTCGATGATTTTGACAAATTCATATATCTCATAGATTTTTAGTTTTCCTTGCTTTTTTAGGTACATAAGTTGGCTATCTAGGTTTTGTACCTCTTTTGGTGCTTTAAATTCTAAAGAAGATAGTTTATGGATAAATTGGTAGTGTAGATTAACATCACCCTCTATAAAGAGTGGTTTTGGACGTGCTAAAAATTGTTCAAAGTGTGTGATATACTCTTGTAAATCAAGTTTTGAGATGATCTTTTTCATGAGCCTTCTTTAATCTCACACTCTTGGATTGGATAGATTATCCCATTTAGTGAACTGTTTTTGTCATTAGTGAGGAATGATTGTGTACCACTTTCATAATAAAAAAACTTTTGACTGATTGGGTTGTCTTGACATATGAGAGTTTTGCCCTGTTTAAAAGCGATTACTTTTGCACGTCTTTTTTGGGTTTGAGTGTCAATCATGTTTTGATATAACCATGCAAGTAAAAGTATCAAAGCCGCAACTTTTAAGATATGCATTTTTCTTTGATGTGATATCTTTTCAAATTGAGCTGCAAAGAGGGTTAATAAAACAACAACAAATAATATCCCAATTACAATCTGCATTTTATGAAATTCCTCTTAACTGATAAGTGATATCACCAGCCCCAAGTCCTATGATCAAGCCATCATTTAAGTCTTGTATATCTTTGTGGTCTTTTAGCAATCGTAAAAAACCACTCTCTTTTTTGATTTCATCTGCAAATAGTGGCTGATATTTTTCAAAATGTTTGGCAAAATCTATCTCTTTTTTTCTCTCTCCTACATTGTAAACTGGCAAGATGATTAGTCTGTCTATACCGGCAAAACACTCTTTGAATTTTTCGAGATTATCGATTGTCCGGCTATATTTATGAGGCTGCCAGATGGCTGTTACTTTTTTTATGCCCATAAGTCTTGCATATTTTCTAGCTGATTTTATGGTGGCTTCTATCTCTGTAGGGTGGTGTGCATAATCATCTATGACTATATAGTGATTTTTTTTCTCTAATATATCAAAACGTTTTTTGATTCCTTTGTAGGATTTTAGGTTTTCTCTCACACTCTCTAGTGATGTTTGTGTTATGGCTGCAAGTATGGTGAGTGATGCGTTGATGGCGATATGTTCACCCACTCCAAATACTTCAAATGTACCTAAATCTTTTAATACAAAAGATGTATAAGGATCACCATCTATGATGATTGTTTTTATACTTTTGATATCTTTGCTTGGATAAAGTCTTATTGCTTCTATATCATTTAGTGTTTCCAAAAATGGATCCTGTGCATTTAAAACACGGATTTTTGCTTTTTTGATAAAGGTACGATAAGCATCATGAAATTTATCTAAGTCATAATCATAAAACTCCATATGTTCAGGTTCTGCATTTGTGACGATAGCGATGTATGGATTTGTATTTATAAAACTTGCATCACTCTCATCAGCTTCAAATATCAAAGCATCTGTATCTTTAAAGTACATATTTGAACCAAACTGTTTACTCTCAGCACCAATGATTACTGATCCATCTATCAAAGCTGCAAGCATTGCTGATGTGGTACTTTTACCATGTGCTCCTGCTACTGCAAATACTTTTTTGTCCTTTAGTATAAATGGCAGAGCCTCTTTTCGAGATAGTAGTAGCATATTTTTTGATTTTGCTGCTTTTATTTCTGGATTGTCCTCTTTTACTGCTGCGGAGTAGATTACAATACTTTGATCTGTGATATTATCAGCACTTTGGGGTATGGATACTTTTATACCCTCTTCTTGAAGCATCTTGGTGATAGGTGAGCTTTTCATGTCTGAACCGCTGATAGTGTAACCATTTTTTTTCAAAAAACGTGCTAAGGCAGAAAGACCTATACCACCTATTCCTATGAAATGTATCTTATTTGACATATTCTTTAATCCTTGTAAGGGCTTTTGCTGTACGCTCTTGATCTTCTACTAGAGCTATTCTTACATACTTCTCTTTCATATCGCCTCTTGATAGAAAACTTCCTGGTAAAACTTTTACGTTTTTCTCTTTGTAGAGTTTTTTTGTAAACTCTAAATCATCTTCTACTTCCAGCCATATATAAAAGGTTGATTTTGGGATAGGTATACCCAATATTTCATGTGCTATTTGAAAATTTCTGGCATATAGTTCTCTGAAAAAAGCAACATGACCTTCATCTTCCCAAGCCACAGCCGCAGCTTTTTGAAGTGGTAGAGGAGATGCAGCACCGACATATGTTCTGTATCTTAAGTATGCTTTGAGTATATCCCTGTCTCCTGCGATAAATCCCGAACGAAGCCCTGGAGCTGAACTTCTTTTTGAGATAGAGTTTACAACGAGTATATTTTTAAAGGAGTCATTACCCGCTTTGATACTAGCTTCTAGTAAAGATGGATCTTTGTATGAGGTATAGATTTCACTGTAACACTCATCATTTAATAGTACAAAGTCGTATTTTAATGCAGCTTCTACCCACTTTTGGAGTCCATCTATATCCATACTTGCACTTGTTGGGTTGTTTGGAAAGTTTATGATAACAAAATCACACTCTTTTAATATATCTGGATCGATTACGGCTTGAAAATCATGTTCTTTTGTGAGATTGATATGGTGTATTTTTGCTCCACTTGCTTTAGCAGCACCTTCATAGATCTGGTAAAAGGGATTTGTAAATGCCATGACAGGGTTTTGTTTCTGGGACAATAAAAACTGGGGAAAATTAAATAACACTTCTCTTGTACCAAAAGTAGGGATGATTTGATCATCTTTTAGATCTACTCCAAAACGATAAGATACAAACTTTTTCTGAGCATCTTTTAGTGACTGTTCACCTGCTGTTTTTGGGTATTTGTTTAATAGATTTGCATTTATGCATAATTCATCCTGGATAAATTTTGGTGTATCAAACTGAGGTTCACCGATAGTGAGGCTGATAGGAGAAAAGCTTTCATCTGGTGTGATATCTTCTAATAACTTTGTGAGTTTTTCAAAAGGATAAGTTTCAAACTGCATATAGTTCCTTGTGTTGAATGTGGTAAATTATTTTAAGGGTACTTCTAAAAACTTTTTCTAGTACTTATAGAAGAGACTCAGACCAACTGGAGGATTTGTTCTCTTCTATAAGTACTAGAAAAAGTATATATCACATAAAATTAAAAAATAATATAAGTGGTAGATCCAATACCATTATTATAGCGAAATTGTTTTATAAACGCTTTTGTTATTAGTACATAGTAAGTTTTATATCAAAGCACTATTTCCTATATTTTAGAGTATAATAACAGAAAAAGGAGTTTTACATGAGTAGTAAACATAAAGAGCATATTGAAAAGTTAGAAAAAGCGGTTAGTGAAGCTAAACATATGAGTGATGAAGAAAAAAGTATGACACTTGAAAAGATAGCCGAATGGAAGTTAGAAGATAAAGCATTTTCACTTTTACCAGGAGAGTTAGAGAAGCTTTCTCAAAAGATTGTGCCTATTTTAGAAGAGATTGGATTATTGTAATTAAAAAATAAATACAAAATGCCGATGGTATGTTGATTAGACAATTCTATGGAGTAAATCAATGTACCAAGGCATTACAATTAATAATTCTATCAAAAAGAAGTTTGTACTACTGTTGTCTGCTGTGATTATAGTGTGTGTTACGATAGTAATAACACTCTCTTTTCAAGGAGCAAAAAAAGAGTTAGAAGCTGGTGAACAAGAGCATCTTAGAATCCTTAGTGAGTCTGTTTATCAGAGTATGACAAATATGATGCTCTCAGGTAATGCTGATTATGTACGAGATGCTGAAAAAAATGCAAAATCTCTTGAAGGTGTCTCTTTTTTAAATATCGCTAAATCAAAACGTATCATAAATGATTTTAATTTAAAAACCCCCTTTACTACTGATAAAGAGATCCAAAAAGTTTTTCATGATAAAAAAATCAAAATGTATAGAACAGATGATGGGACAAATCAATTAAAAATATTAAAACCATTTATAGCTCAAAAGCGTTGTTTAAATTGTCATGTAGGTGCGAAAGAGGGAGATGTACTTGGTGTGATGGATTTGCGTGTATCTTTGGATAAAAGTGATAGTAATATTGCATTTTTTACCACGATGATGGCCTCTTCCAATGTTTTGCTAGCTATTATCTTACTTGTTATGGTATTTTTCTTGCTTGATAAACTAGTTTCAAAACCTCTGCATAATATGATTGCTGTGATAAAAGAACTCTCTTTGGGAAATAGAGATTTAACCAAAAGACTTCATGTTAAAACAGATGATGAATTAGGTGTGATGGCTGGAGAGTTTAATAAATATTTACAGACTATTGAAGACACTCACAAAGAAGAGAGGCTTTTTATATCTGATGCAAGAAAAACAATTCAACGTGTCAAAAGAGGTTGGTATAGTGATGTCATCACTGCCAAGACTTCAAGTGAAACTCTAAATGCTTTTAAAAATGATGTTAATGATATGTTACTTGCAACAAAAGGGAATTTTGAGCATATAAATAGTGTTTTGATAGAGTATACAAAGCATAACTATACCAAAGATTTAAAGTTGGAAAATATAGACCCAAAAGGGGTTTTTGCAAGGTTGGTTAAACATATCAATGAATTGAAAACTGTTATTACAAATATGTTGATAGAGAGTAAAAAGAGTAGCTTGACTTTGGATAAAAGTAGTGATGTATTGCTTGGAAATGTTGAAACATTAAACAACACAGCTATGCAGACAGAAGCATATTTGGAAGATGTAAACAGAGCACTTCAGTCAATTACAGACAATATTTCTATAAATGGTAAAAATGTTATGAAAATGTCTAATCTTTCTCAAGAAGTTACTACATCAGCTAATGAGGGAGAGAAGTTGGCTATCCAGACAGTATCTGCAATGAATGAGATCAATACTCATATCAGTGATATTGATGAAGCTATTGGGGTGATTGATCAAATTGCTTTTCAAACAAATATACTCTCTTTAAATGCTGCTGTTGAAGCAGCAACAGCAGGAGAAGCAGGTAAAGGATTTTCTGTTGTTGCTTCTGAAGTACGTAAGCTTGCCGCCAAAAGTGCCGAAGCCGCACATCAGATCAAAGAACTTGTAGAAGTCGCGTCTTTAAAAAGCATCGGTGGAAAAGAGGTAGCAAATCAAATGATCGAAGGATACCATACTTTAAACAGTAATATCTCAAATACCGTACACTATATCGATGAAATTCGTCTTGCATCTAAAGAGCAATTAGAAGCTATCGATCAAATCAATGCCAATGTCACAAAAGTAACCCAGCAAATCAAAGAGAATGCTCATGTAACACAACAGACTAAAAATGTGGCATTACAGACAGATAAAATGGCTAAATATGCTGTAAGTATTATCAATAAAAAAGAGTTTATAGATACAGTTAATAACTAACTAGTTCCCAAGCTGCAGCTTGGGAACAAGATGTAAACCATATTTCCTAGTTTTCTTTATCTTTTAGGTTTTTTAATGACTTTGAAGCCTGGGCTATGTTATTTGGATCAAAGTAGAGTGATTGAGATGGGAAGGCGAACTCTAGGTTGTTTTTTTCTATTATTTCCCATATTTTGTATAGTACATCCTCTTTAGTCTCTAGCCATTCTTGCCAATTTGTTGATTTTGTAAAGACATAGATAAGTATATCTAAGCTTGAGTCTGAGAAAGTATCAAAATATACTAAATGTGTTGTTTTGATACCAAATTTATCATCGGTTGAAACAAATTTTCCTTCTGTTTTATAGCGTTTTTTGAGACTTCTGTGATCGATTTTTTGTTCTGTAACAATTTGTGGATGCTCTTTTAACATTTGATTTATCTCTCTTACAGCATTTTTAAGATCCTCTTTTTGTGCATTGTAAGTAACCCCTATGTGCATTTTGATACGTCTTCCTACTGTTCTTCTGTTCCAGTTTTTCAGTGGTGTATTGGCAAGTTCTGAATTTGGTACAGTTATGAGGGCATTGTCAAATGTTCGTATCTTTGTGGATATGAAACCAATCTCTACAACAGTTCCTTCTACGCTACTAGTAGAAATCCAGTCACCTTGTGAAAAAGATTCATCAAATATTATTTTTAGTAGTCCAAAAAAGTTTGATAGTGTTGTTTGTGCAGCAAGTGCAACTGCCAAACCACCAATTCCCAAAGAGGCTAAAAGTCCTGTGATATTTACACCAAGTTTGATCAAAGCAACAACAGAAGCTATCAGGAAGATAACAACTTTTGCGATGGATAACATGAGATTTAATAACTCAGCACGAAGGGTTTTGTTCTTTTGTGATCGATGATAAAAGTATACAAAAAAGATATTTTCTACTAGTTGCATGAGTATATAAGCTATGATGATGATAAAAAAGAGGTAAAAAAAGAGGTTTATTTTGTCGCTTAATGGCTGTGGATATTTAAGAACTTCAAGAGCAAGTTCAATCCCAATACCATTGATAAGTAAAAATACAGGTTTTCGTATCTTGTCTAAGTTATCTAACAAAATATCATCTGTATCATCTTCTGTATACAAAATTCTGGCTTTAAAGTAGTTATATAATCTTTTATATACCAGATAATTTAATAACCAGAAAAATAGAATAATGATAAAAAATAAAATAAATCTACCTAAATCAGTTTTGATATAACGAAGATAGACATTTATTTTTGCGATGGTTGGCTGTTTATTGATAAAGTTGATGAGGTTGTCTAGTTGTAATTCATTTGCGATAGAGTGATAAGTCAAGAGTTTTGCATTTATAGTTAGGTAATCTAAAAAGCTATCAAAAAAGTAATACTCTCTGGCAAAGAGAAAGAAGTTTTTCTGTATCTGTTTTGCAACGCTTCCTTTTTGACCTTCTACCTCTTTGTAGATTGTGATGATATCTTTGAGTGGTATTTTTTTGAGTTGCTGGCGGTTTTTTGTGATGTAGTCGATGAGAGACTTTTGTTCAAGTTGTGTCCAGTTATCTGCCAGGTAGTGAAAAAATTTAAAAATCTGCTGTTTTATCTGTAGTGTCTGTAATAAAATTTTATCTCTTTTGACTGCTTGAAGGTAGCCATATTTTCTATTTGATTCTATGCGTAGGCTTAGTTGGTTTATTTTTGTTTCACTGCTTTTGGGATTGAAAAAAGAGCTACTGTTTTTATCTAAAGAGTATGGTTCATTTTTGAGTGTGATGATGATACCTTCAAAAGCATGAAATTTTTCATCCATCATGGTTGTAGTCTGGTTTTCATCTATCGTTTTTGAAAGGTTGGATTCATTGATGATTTTTAAGATATTTTCTTTATTGAAAAAGTTGTTTTCTACTTGGATTACGCTTTGCCAAAAATGGATTGAAGCGTATGTGATGGTGATGAATAAGAAGAGGAGCATACTTACTTTTTTCATAAAAATTCCCAATTAGATTATGCAAAAGGAACAAAGTCCTTTTTATTACGCTAACGCTATGTTTTCTTTAGCCCAAGGCTTACGCATAGGTAAACTATGCTTTTTGAAAACCTTACTAAAATGATTGAGTATGATACCTAAATACTATTTTTATCTAGGTGAAAAGTAGATATCTTTCTAGGTAAATTGTTTCTTTTCTATGAGTGTTAGGCTTTTTTGTGCTCCTAGAA
>JALSQA010000348.1 GCA_026985685.1 Campylobacterales bacterium
GGAGAAAATGCCATGAACTTTGACTTACTCCTTTTACACGCACAAGATATTCCGAGACCATTTTTGTTTGAGATTGGATTTGCTATTTCTACTGTAGGCATGTTTGTTAAAATGGGTTTTTTCCCTATGAATTTATGGCTTGCCAATGTAGAAAGAGCTGCATTTTATCCTGTAGGGGCACTTTTTAGTGGTGTGCTTGAGAGTGCGATTATGATAGGTTTTTTTCATTTGAGTAAGATCGCTATGAAAGTTAATTATGATCATCTTTTTATATTTACATTTGTTTATGCTCTTTTGACGATTTTTATTGTCTCTTTTTTGATATTTCGAGCAAAAGATTTTATACGACTTTTTAGTCTCTCTGGTGTTGAACACATGGCATTAATCGCTCTTTTCTGGGTAAGTGGAGGAACTTTTGCTGCCTTACTTCACTTTGGTGCTCATGCTTTTTTAAAACCAGCACTTTTCCTATCTACTGGTGTATTAGAATCAAAAGGAAAGTATAGGATTGCAGGTGCATTAAGAGGGTATAGTGGTAAAAGTGGTAAATTATTTTGGATTTTAGTTTCACTATTTATCCTTGCTATTATCTCACTACCTCCTAGCCCTATGTTTTTTAGTGAATTATATGGGTTCGCATCGATGATGGAAATAGCAAAAGAGAGTCATCATATGTTAGCGATGTTAGGAGCGATACTCTTGCTTTTGATACTCTTGTCTATTATATTTTATCGTTTTGTATCTATTTACCAATCTATGAAGTATGAGGGTGTTGTTCAGGAAAAGGTTGTTTATAAAAGTGAATTATTTGCACTTTTTATATTTTTGGCTTCTTTACTTGTATTGATGCTGCCTGCTACTTTTAGTTATCTAAGGAGTATTTCATGAGATTGATAGCTAGATATGCAAAAGATTTAAAAGATAGTTATGAAGTGGTTACGGTCTATGATGGAAAGATACAACGAGAAATCTTATCAAAAAAAAACCCACATCTTCAATCGATAACAAATACGCATCCATCAGCTAATTGGTTTGAGCGTAAAATACATGATGATTTTGGGATTGTGATAGAAAATAGTTCTGATACAAGAGCATTGGTACATCAAGAGCGTTTCCCACTAGGTATCTATCCCATGCGTAAGTCTTTTCAGGATAAAGAGATAAATTTTAGTGCATATAGACCTTATGATTATGAAGTAGTCAAAGGTGATGGTGTTTTTCAAGTATCAGTAGGACCAATTCATGCAGGTATTATTGAGCCGGGGCATTTTCATTTTTCACAAGCTGGAGAAGCCATGCTTCACCAGGAAGTACGACATTTTTACAAATATCGTGGAATTGAAAAGATGCTGGAGGGTAAGACACTTTTTGAAGCTAAGCCTATTATTGAGAGGATAAGTGGAAATGCATCTGTTGCTTATCAACTAGCCTGGAGAGATATCGTTGCACAGGCTTGTGATACACAAATCCCTGTCACATTACAAAAATGGCATGCTTTGTTACTTGAAATGGAGCGTATTATTCACCATCTTACGGATTTGGGATTTATCCCAAATGATGCTGGTTTTGGTGCTGCTTTGGCATTTTGTTCAAGACTCTCAGAAGAGGGGCGTAGAGTTTTTTACTCTATTAGTGGACATCGTTTTGGATTTGGCAGTATTGGTTTTGAAAAAAATAAATTTGATAAAGATATGGTTGAAAAGTGGTTAGACAGCTTATCTAAAGAGATTGATTTTTTTCAAGAGTGGATTTTAGATATTCCATCTTTATGGGATAGATTTGATACAACAGGTACACTAACTCATGCAAATGCTCTAAAATACGATAGTGTTGGTGTTGTAGCAAGAGCTAGTGGTATTGGGATTGACAGAAGAGAAAATGATTTTTATCATAAGTTTGGCTTTGTTAACAAGACAC
>JALSQA010000349.1 GCA_026985685.1 Campylobacterales bacterium
TAATGAACGATTTGTAGCCAATGCCCCAGAGCAGGTTATCGCACAAAATAGAGAGGCTTTGAGTGATGCTATGGAGAAGATGGCTAAGGTTGAGGGGGAGTTGAAAGGGTTTGTGTAGGGGGTGGTTGCTATTACACCCCACTTTTTTTGATCCCATCGCTCCCACGTAGAAGAGGGAAGTAAGGAATATTTTCTTCTATCAGCAGTCATCATATTTTAACAATATTATAATTTTATTCTTTTTCACTTTTTTGCCTATATCAAAATGTACATAAGCATCTTCATTAACAATCATCTCAATCATATCCATAAAGATTTCTATCTTTTTTAATGAGTTTTCGTCTGAATTAAATGTTATCCACATTTTAGATACCTCTTCTATATCTGAACGTAATATTGGATTCTTCTCCAAAACTTTCTCAAAATTAAGATAATCATAATCTATATAAAGTTGAAATACCCCTTGCTTTTCAAAAAAAGATTGTAAAGTTATAAGTGCAGAAAAATCATCATCAAGTACTCTGTAAGTAGAAATTTCATTCTCTATTACTTGGCATAGAGAGAAAATGATTCTATTCATTTTCTCTAAAATAGTAGGTAATGTTTGAATAGTAGGGTCTTTTTGCTCTTCTATAATAATCATATTTGAAACAGATATTCCTTTACACTCGGGTAGTGCTTTCTTATTTGCAATAATTGAAGTATATAATATTTCATTTTGATACAACATCTCCATGATAGTGCAAATATTTTTTACAGCAAAGTTGTCGTTCAAATCAGCGACTAACAGTACAATATCTGCATCATTACAATAGCCATTAAGTTCATCTCTATTTATCTCTTTTTCTGGTCTGATTTTATAGAAACTTGCATCACTTGTCATGTTGTCCAAAATCAGACTCGAAGCTGTTCTCCCTAATAAAATAACTTTTATGCGAATCTGTTCACATTCTCTATCCCAACTCATATTTTCTCCTTAAAATTTATTTTTTAACTTTATGTTCTAGTGGTCACATTATAAACGACTTAACATTTGCTGTGATACTTTTTCTACCCATTCAACTTGATTGTTATATATTCTTGGTAAAGGATGATAATAGGCATACTCTTCACTATCTTTTTTTAACCCAAGTGGAGATAGATTATTTATTTTTGTAATAGCTAATTTGGCAAGTTCTTTTAGTGCTGAATTTACACCCCAAGCATATATTACAGGTACATTTTTAATAAATAATGAATCAAAATCTTCTACTCTATTTTTACCAAAAATTGTATGAGGAATAGATTTTAAGTTTTTCGATTTTAAAAAAGTATATAGCTCATTTGAATTTGGTGTTCTTAAATCAGAAAGATTTAAAATTCGTGCATAGTCAAGAGCATTATTTTTCATTACTTTGATAATCTGTTCTTGTGTTTTGTCAGGTTTGGCACTTGAAGGCACACTATTATCATCAATTCCATCTAATGGATAGGATGAACCAGGGTTCATCATTATGACCATAAGGTCAGGATTTGTAATTTTCGATGATTTAAGTTTTATATCGAGATACTTTCTACATTTATAATCGTCTATTTGATAAAATAAGCCAACTATTTCAAACTCATTTTTCATTCAATTTATCCTTCTTTGACCTAATGATTTATGGAAGAAAGAGTATACATCTTTTCTGATTAAGTATTCAAATAAATAAAAATGAAAAATAGCTTTTTCGTTCTAGAACTTAAATTGATGAATGAGGGAAACCAATTTATAATAAAAGGTAATAGGCTACTTTAAAGTCTAACATAGCTACATTATACAAAGAAAAATAAAAAAA
Organism: Campylobacterales bacterium; assembly: GCA_026985685.1. GTDB lineage: Bacteria > Campylobacterota > Campylobacteria > Campylobacterales > QNZT01 > QNZT01. Next base: position 1,818 of record JALSQA010000349.1, read on the forward strand.
TTTGCTGTTGAGCCTTCACTTTTACAAAAAACGCACTCGACAAAAACACTAGACACCCATCACTCTAAAAACGACTCAACTCTTTAAGTGAACATGTTAT
>JALSQA010000350.1 GCA_026985685.1 Campylobacterales bacterium
CTTTTTTATCAGCCAATCTACTTAAGGCATCATCACTATCTACAAGTGAAAAATCATATTTACCCAAAGCTACCAAATCAGCACTCTCTCCATTGCTTGTTGATATGGCAGTACTATTTTTTTTCAAACCATCTAAAAATTCTTTTGCTCTTTTTTCACCCCATATCGTAAAAAGTGCAGCTATATGCGAAGTAGTAGTTCCAAAAAGAGGATTTGCGATAACTCCTTTTTTATAAAACTCTTGATTTGTGTAATCTTTGATAGACGATGGATTTTTTTTTACACCATTTTTAACAACAAAAAGTCTGATTCTAGCAGAAAAACCACACCAAAAATGATTTTTTTCTTTAAATACATTAGAAATACCTTTTGAATTTGGACTCTCATAAGGAGCTAATATCCCCTTTTGCCTCAAAACCTCAGCACGAATTGGCTCATTTGCCCAGTAAACATCCGCTTGTGGATTGTTTTTTTCAGCGATAAGTCTATTCATCACTCCTGTGCTTTTGGATTCTTCACTATCATAAAGTGCATTTACTTTTATACCTGTTTGTTTTTCAAATTCTTTTAAAACTGCTTGTGAAAATACTTGATCTTCTGAAACATAAACAGTTACACTATTTTCATCTTGTTGACTACAGCCAATAAAAAAAGGAACTATTAAAAATGAGACAAAAGCCATTAATTTAAACATTATTTACTCTTTGTAACATTAAAATCATCAAATGATGTTGCAGCATCTGCCTTAGTCCAAAGCCCTACTCCACCACTTTTAGTAAAAGTATCATCATCACTTTCTAATAACTTTTCCCCATCTAAATATCCTTCAAAATGTTTTTCTTTTTGAACTATCGTCATCTTATGCCACCCTTGTGAGAGTTTTATATTTGCTGATTTTAATTCACTTCTTACCCCTTTCTTTACAGAATAAAAACGAAAATTATCTTCAAGAGGATTAAACCTAGCTACATAATAGTTATCTCTATCTTTTACCCGCCACATGATTCCGCCACCTTGATCTGTTTTACCGCTATTGGCTCTAAACATCACACTTATCTCGCCATCTAAAAAATCAACATCTTTTGTAAAACAAAGATTAAAATTGCCACCAAAAAATGTACGGCTATTGATGTGAGAGAGAGTTAGTGTATGATTTTTAGATGGTGCTGTTTTATCCTCTAGCACTTCCCAAGTTGGCAGTTTTTTTGATCGATGTGTTTCATCTACTGTCCAGCCTTTTGGAAGTTTGCCTATTTGTACATCTTCAAAATTCCAAACTTTTGCATCTAGTGCTGTCATGACAAATGTTATAATTGTCGCTATGATTATCAATTTTTTAATACCCATTTTTTTCCTTTATATGTTTTAAATTTTCATGTTCTAAGAATTTTATTTTCGTTCTTAAAAAATTCTCTTTTTGCTCTATGCCTAATAGCTTTTTTCTTGTCAAATCAGGATAAGTTCCACCTAAACCTTTGCCATCATCACCATGACATCCTCCACATATACTTGTAAAAAACATCGGTGCATCTTTTTCATATCCATTTTTACAAAATTTACCCGATAGTGTTAAAACATAACAGGCAATTTTCTCTGCATCATCACTTGAAGCATAACCACCTTCCATGATCTTACCCTTAAATCCCAAATCATGTGAACCATGGTTAATCACATTAATGATATACTTTTTCACATATGCTGTACTTTCTATCTCTGAAAGTTCTTTTTTTAGATCATATATTTTTTGAGTATTTTTTTGGCATATGCTACAACTTTTTTTAGATATATTTTCATGTAATTTTGCTTTTTTATAATTATTGTAAACTCCATACAAAATCACAATAATAAAAAGTGTAAAAATGATCCTATGCATTGAGGCATGTTACATTATTTAACCCAAAATATCTATT
>JALSQA010000351.1 GCA_026985685.1 Campylobacterales bacterium
GATATTTCCATAAGAAGTTGTACCTTGGGTGATTTTACCTTGGTATGTAGGCGTTTGTGTACCTATGATATTTTGAATATCTTGAAGTGAATGTATATTTTGCTCAGGCTGGGTTTGTTCTGGTTGGGTTTGTTCTGGTTGGGTTTGTTCTGGTTGGGTTTGTTCTTTTTTGTCTATTGTTTCTTTTTCTTTTACAGATTGTTTTTGTTGTGTTAGTGTTTCAGTCTCTTTTTTGATTACTTTTTTTGTGGAAGTTGGTTTGGTGGTTTTTTGTGTGACTGTAGGTTTTGGTGCTGGTGTGGGTATAGTATTGACATCACTTTGTTGGTCTAGTTTTTTTAGTATGACTGGGTTTACTTTTTTGGCTTGTCTTGGTGATCTGTTTTGTTTTACTATGGTGCGTTCACCTTTATTGACGATGACTGACCCTTGTGGTGTGGTTACAACGATACGTCCATAAGTACAGGCTATGATATCAAGCTTTGAAGATACTTCACCTATGATAGTTGTACCTCTGACACCGATAGTGGCGTTTGCTGTTTTGACATGAAAGTGACTAGGGGCTATCTTACCGATTTTTCCGGTCATAGATTTGAAAAACCCTTTAGTTACTGAGAAACTTGCCTGTACATTTTTGTCATCAAATATATATTCATCAACTCTGAAATCACTGTTTTGTCCAAGTGATATAACAGTCTTATCGTTAAATACAATTTGTAATTTACTCCCCTTTTGGGTATGGATACTGTCATGTTTTTCTAGTGTTGTTCCAGCGTGTATAATTTGGGTTTGATTGCCTCTATTTAAAGTAGCTTTGCCGTGAATCGCACTTATCTTTCCGATATTTGCCAGTAGGGTGCTTGATGTCAAAAATAGAGTTAATATAATATATTTCATGATAATTTCCTTAAAAAATATGTTGATAGTTGATGGTATAATTGTTTTTATGATAACTGTAAAGGTTAATGTCTGAACTATTTATGGTGTGTTGAAATTTTACTTTTATAGCTGTTTTTTTATCTATGGATTTTCGTATCCATAGTGCATAAAGAGTGCGTTTGTCTTTACGCTTGTATCCCATTACTGGATCCAAATCACGATAATCGTGTGTCGAATATGCCACATTTGTACCTAGATATAGTGTATTGAAAATTTGATACTCTTCCCATAACATATAATCAATCTGGTTTTTATTTATATCATATCTCGTTGATTCTTTTTTTGTATATCTTTGTAGGTTGATATTAAATAATGATGTTGATTTTTTGGATTTGTATCGTATGCCAATACCCCCGCCCAAAATATGATAATCTCTGTCTGGAGCATATTTGGTATGGTTGTCTGTATAGTTGGCAAAAAAAGTAGTATTTAGTTTTTTGGTGATGGTATATCGAATGCTTGGGTGGGTATAAAAGTTGTAACTAATTAGCTTATCATCAAGATAAATTCTATTATAACCAATAGGCAACATCCAGGTAAAATTATTTTTATTTTTCATGATGGCACTACTCATATCTATATAGTTTAAGTCATTACCTTTTGCACTATGTGCCAATTCATTATAGGTATAAAGATTAGAAATGAGATCAAATGATTTTGCTTTATAGTGATGTGAAAGATTTAGGGATAAAATTCCATAACTGCTTTTTGTTTTATTTGTATCGTTTTGTAATAGATATGGACCATATTGTGTAAAAGATTTGTCAGTATTTAAGTTGATGTTGTCATCATGTCCTATTCCGTAACTGAGGGTTGCTGTAAAAAAGTTTCTTTTTGTTTTATGTTCAATATCTTTTAGATAAGTGTTGATTGATTTTTCAACTTTAGTGTTGAGGTTTATTTTTTTAAGTTCGCTAAAACTCTTTGCACTCTCTTGTAAAAAACCAAGTTTATATAGGGTTT
>JALSQA010000352.1 GCA_026985685.1 Campylobacterales bacterium
GATATCGCAAATGATAATAAAAGTGAATCAATAGCCAAAGCAATATGCAAAAAAGGAAAAACAAGACCACTAAAATCAACAAAACCGATATACTCAACCCCTACGATAAGAAGCACAACACCCCAGCCAAAGAGGAGATAATAAAAAGGTATATCTTTTTTCTCTACCAATCTATTTGCTTCACTAAGCACAAGCCAGATAGGTATAAAAATAGGGATAAATTTTGTGATAATTGCATGAGAAAACAAAAGTGCAAAAACAAAATCAGCAATTGCCAGATATAAAATAATATCAATCAGTTTATCAAGTCTGCTTCCCAGATAAGAGTGAATAAATACTTTGATAAACAACAAAGAGAAAATAAGCATCAGAATCTGATAAATATCGAGTAAAAAAAGACTTTTTAAACCAAAAACTTCATCAAATGGTTTGATATAAAGACTATCTAAGTTGATCAAAAACATAAGTGTAAAGAGCTGTGCCAGTGCATAGTAGAGATGTTGTTTACTTTTTAAATACCAAAAAAGTGCTAGATTATAAAGAGCTGTGCTCAAAATTATACCAAAGCAAAGTGTCACAATCATGACTTTTACGGTATCGTAGCTATAAATAGCATCACTGTTTTGTGCCAAAATCTCTTCATGATGGAAAAGTGCTACTACAAAAAGAGCAAAAACTACAATTAGTTTAAATTTAAACATCTTATTCATGAAGATTGACCTTGTAGCCCATCTTAGAAATATTTTCTATGATTCCTTTGTAGGTGACTTTTCGCACATCTCTTACTAAACAGCGAAGTGCATCTTTGCTCATGCCATAATCATACCAGATGCTATTTTCAAGCTGTCCATATGATACCACTCTACCTCTGTTTTTTATGAGAATATCAAGTAGTTTGGTTTGATACTCTGTGAGTTTGATGATCTTATCTTTTTGTGAGAGGATATGGTTAAAAGTATCATAACGATATCCCTCTCCTAGATCAACTACACTTGGATTTTTAGACTCTATCTTTGCAAAACATACTTTCAAAGCCTCTTGTAAACTATCTTCATCAACTGGTTTTATGAGGTATTTAACAAGGTTTAACTCTGTAGCTTTTAAAAGATAATCTTTGTGAGAGTATGCAGTCATGATGATTATAGGTGTTGTATCATCCTTTTGACGCACCTGTTGGGCAAACGCCAATCCATCCATCTTAGGCATCTCTATATCAGTCATGATGATATCTGGCTTTTTTTGTTTGTATAATTCAAATGCCTCTATGCCATCTTCTGCTTCATAAATCTCACAAAACTCCTCATCTAAAAACGAGACAACAGCTTTTCTGACATAATTTTCATCTTCGGCATAAAGTAGTGAATATTTTGGTTCTCTTTTCATGATGAAATTGTACAATAAAAAAATGTTAAAAAAATGTAGAGAGTCAGATTGTGAGTGACACACTTTTTCTACATTTTTTTATTGTAAAATAGAAACCAATTTCAAAGGATGTTTTATGAAACTGATAAATATCGTTTTTCTCTCTGTTTTACTCTTTTGGGGTTGTGGTGTCATGAACAATCCAAAGAGTGAAAATCCACAAGAAGGTGGTGCAGCTATGAGTAATGGAGTAGCTTTTACAGCTGTTTCAAAGATCGATAGTAAACCTCTGTTAGGTTCAAATAATATCGAAATTTTAAACAACTTCAAGATATTTGAAACAAAAGAGGATGCTGATATATTTTTAGCTGATTTAAACAGTAGCTATGGAGATATCCCTGTCGTGCATGAGTGGATAACAAATATAGAAAATGCACATATTTCATACCCTACAGAAAATTTGCTCTTTTATCCTATCTTGCAAAGTAGCTACTGTGGTCGCAAGGATAGTATAGATATCAAAGGCTCAGATGTCACTAT
>JALSQA010000353.1 GCA_026985685.1 Campylobacterales bacterium
ATAATAATAAAAAAAAGCTTTAAATCATATTAAATATCAAAAGAAAAAGATTATTAATCATAAAAAGTTTTTATTAACATAAAATTAACAAATATTTTGTAGAATTTCATGTATTACCGTACCATCTAACTATATTCAACATCTGCTTCTCTTAATGATGAAGATAGTTAGCTGGTGCGGTAATAGATTTAAATGAAGGATATGTTATGAAATTTCGTTTTTTTATGACTGGCTTACTTGGAGTGTTACTTTTTTGTGTAACAGCGTATGCGAAAGAACCTATGATGAAACATAAAATGTTTCAAACTGTACCGTTAGATCAGGCACAAATATTACAAAAAGGTGAGGCAAAGATGTTTTGTCCACAATGTGGTATGACTCTTCCTATGTTTTACAAAACAAATCATGTCGCTAGTGTAAACGGAAAAAAGAAACAGTATTGTTCTATTCACTGTTTGGTGGAGGATCAAGAAAACAATCACAATGTATTAAAAAACATCAAAGTGGTAGATGTAAAAAGTTTAAAATTCATTCCAGTTGATAAAGCATTTTATGTTGTTGGTAGCGATGTTAAAGGTACCATGAGCATGGTAAGTAAATATGCATTTGCAAAAGAGGATGATGCTAAAGCTTTTGTCAAAAAACATGGTGGAAAGATTATGAATTTTAAAGAAGCATATGAAGTGGCAAAAAATGATTTTGCAAAAGATACAACGATGATATCTAAAAAGCAAGAGATGATGGCAAAAAAAGGTAAAATGCTTTATGCTAAAAAATGTAAAGCTACAGATAAAAAATTTGATTCTGTAGCAAAAGCAAAAGCGTATATTGCTGAAAGTGGCTTATGTCATGATCTAAATCCAAAACAACTTCAGGCAATTGGACTATTTTTGAGCAGAAGATAGTATAATAACTCCCTGAAAAAATCAGGGAGTTTATCTCATGCAAAAAATAAACTGTAAACGATGTGTCTATTATTTTGTCACTTGGCAACCACAAAATCCTCATGGCTGTAAAGCTTTTGGATTTAAATCCAAATCAATTCCCTCAAATGAAGTGCTAAAAAATAGCGGTAAAGCTTGTACCTTTTATAAGCAAAAATAATTTTTTTTGACAAGATATTCCTAAATCAAAGATGTTATAATCCCCAATAACTCTACTAGGAGCCAGCAAATGATAGAAAATAGAGAAAATTTAGTGGATTTTCACCTTGAAAAAACTCAAAATCCAAGTGGGTGCTTTTTACGTATATTGGCTCTATTATGGCTTCCTTTTCTTATCATGTTAGGGGTGGTGGCTGGCTTTTTAGGATACATACCTTTTAAAGTTCAAATTCACAGTGTAGTTATGATTGGTATGATTTTTATTATATATCTATTTTTTATACGACATAACGCTTATTATGCGGTATGTAAATTTAAAAAACGTCAAAAAATTCTTGGGTCATCTTTAGAAAAATATATCGATAAAAATCTTTTAGAGATAGGTGGTGTTCATAAAGCAAATGCTCCATTTGATTCATTTATCAAAAATTTTTCTGCTTCATTACGTAATGATAACTTTGCATCTGTTGCAGCAAGTGTCTTTCCTACACTTGGTATTTTGGGTACATTTATCTCAATTGCTTTGACAATGCCTGATTTTTCTTCCCAGGATTCATCTCAACTTGAACGAGAAATCTCACTTTTATTGGGTGGTGTAGGTACAGCATTTTATGTTTCTATTTATGGAATTTTTCTCTCTTTGTGGTGGATCTTTTTTGAAAAAAAAGGTATGAGTATATTTGAGAAGAGTGTGCGTTTTATTCGCGAAAATACTAGACATTTCTTTTGGACTAAAGAAGAGATAGAACAAGTGCATTTTACACAAAGCATGAAAAATTTTGATAATCTAAATGAACTCTTTTCAAAAATATCTTCCAATGAATTTTTTGATAGTATGCAACAAAGCCTTGAACAAAGGGTGCAACTTTTTGATAGTATCATACATCATGAGCAAATAGCTTTTGAAAAATCTACACAGCATTTTGAGACTATCAATCAATTAAATGAAAAAAGTATTCAAATGAGCGAACAACTTTTTGATTCATATGAGTCGATAAGAGTTAAGATGCAAGAAGTTGTGCATAGCCTGGAAAATAGTCATAAAATTTTACGATTAGTCAATCAAGAGTTATTGCTAAAAGAGAATAATTTAAGTTCTCTTACTCAAAACCTTACAGAACATATAGGTAAATTAAGCATAGCACTAGAAAATATCAATGCTAAAAATGTCAAAGAACTATATGGTGCTGTTAAAGAAAATATTGAGATCATGAAAAGTGAAACAACTAACATAGTAGATACATTTGACAAAGAGATAAAAAATTTTGATTCAGAGTATACCCATAAATTGCGTACATCTCTTGAACTTATCGATAGTGAGACAGCAAAAATAATTCGCCAGCTTTCAAATTTACCAAATATAAATCCTCGGTCATAAAATATGTTTAAAGAAAATCATAACCAAGAAGAGCAAAATTTTTGGATATCTTATGCAGATTTGATGGCTGGATTGTTGTTTGTGTTTATTTTGCTTGTGGGTGCTATTGTAGTACGATATGTTTATGTACAACAAGATCTCGCTCAAAAAAGAGCAGCATTAGGACTAAGTGAGAGTGCTTTAAATGATACAAATAAAAAACTACAAAATCTTAAAAAAAGACTTGATGAAAGTATCAAAGAACTTGCCAAAAGTAAAGAAACAAATCAAGAACTTAGTGAAAAATTCACACTCCAAAAAAATGAAGTAGCTAAACTTAAAGAACTTATTTTAGATTATGACAGAAGCAGTGATGCACAAAAAAAAGTGATTTCTATTTTGGAGAATAATATCTCTACTATGAAAAATGATTTTGATAAAACACAAAATATATTGATATTGAAAGATGATGAAATTGCTGCTCTTGGTGAAAAACTTTTACACCAAAGTATTGAGCATCAAAAATTGGTAGATGAACTCAATATTACCAAAGTAAAAATCAAAAATCTAACAGGTATACGGATAAAAGTAGTTTCTCTGCTCAAAGAGAGTTTAGGTGATTCTATCCAAATAGATTCTAAAAGTGGTGCGATGAGAGTCGCTTCAAATATTTTGTTTAATCAAGGTGCATATAAACTTAAACCAAATGCAAAAAAAGAGTTACAAGATATCTTGCAAAAATATATCCATACACTGTTGTTAAATGATGAGATAAGACAATATATCGATACGATTACTATCGAAGGACATACTGATAGTGTTGGAAATTATCTTTACAATCTTGCACTTTCTCAAAAAAGAGCACTTGAAGTGATGAAATTCTTATATGAGAGTGATCCCCAAAATAGAGAACTTTATGCACGTTACTTAAGTGCAAGTGGACGTTCTTATTCTGACTTGATATATGATGAAAATGGTGAAGAAGACAAAGAAGCTTCTCGTAGAATAGAGATAAAGTTTCGTATCAAAAATGAAAAAGCTATTAAAGAACTTGAAAAGTTTTTAAACAAATGAAAAACTTAAAAAAAGAAAAATTTGAAGTGTATATACCTTTACATCTTAGAAATTTGAGATTGGAGATAAGCTCTTTTTATGAAAGAAAAGAGAAATTTAACAAAGGATTTATCAAAAAAGTAAAACATATTTTTGATAAATCTTAACCCTTTTCACAAACCTCTAATCCCTCTAAAAAGAGTTGCAGTATCGAATCAGGACAGTAGCGAAATTTTTTATGATTTTCATTTCTAAAGAGTGAAGCTAGTTCTGTTTTAGTGATCTGGATATCAACTGATTCAAAGATAGTAAACATATCATCATCTTTAAGGTCAAATGCGATACGAAGTTTTTTGAGGATGAGGTTGTTGGTAAGTTTTACTTTTGCTTGCTCCTTTTTCTTCCCACTATCTCCTCTTTTGTATATGATCAATCCATCAAGAAAAATTTCTAATGCCACCGCTCCACAATCAAGATAATCTTTATCGTCCTTGTCTTTTAGATAACCTTGTATACGTTTATCTGAAATGTTTGTATCTATTAGATGAAAGACTTCGATAATTTGATTATCATCCAATTGTGTGATTTTTTGTAAAAATTTTAAAATATTATTATTTGTCATAGAGTTAGTTTATCATAAGAAAAAGAAAAGTTTAGTCAACTCAGTGTACAATTTATCAAAAAGATACAAAGGGATTATATGCAAAAATTAACTATCAAGCAGTATGCTACTAAATATAAATTAAGTATCTATAATGTAATCAAGATGACAAAATCTGGTGAACTTAACATCGAAACTGTTGAAGAAAATGGGAAAGAGAAGGTTTATATCCTGCTAGAAGATTTACCTAAACAAAAGTTGAAAAAAGAACCTAAACAAGAGAAATCTTATAAAAATCTCCAAGAAGAGAATGACCTTTTAAAAGAGGAGATTAAAAGATTAAAAAAGGCTCTTAAATTGTGTAAACAAAAAGATTGATCAATCGTCATAAACTCCTGTATCCATATCAAAATCATACTCTGGTTCAATAGCTTTTATTTTGGATAGAGATTTTGGATCTATTTCTGAATCTTTTAGATTGTATTCATCTCCTTGATAAAATCTTTGTTCTTTTGCAAATTTCTTTTCTTGTTCCATGGCTTTTTTAATGGCTTTTTCTGTGATATTGTTATCTTGTGCAACTACACAAGTAATGATACTGCAAAGTATTATAAAATTTAAAAAAATTTTCATCTTTCTCTCCTTAAATACTATATTTTAACATACAAGGACTTTATAAAAAATAAATAAAGATAATGAAAATCATAAGCTATGAGTAATTTACTACTTGACTTTATGAACATATGTTCGCTATAATTCTATTTTGTTTTGGACATATGTTCATAAGTGCAAGGAGGATAAGTTTATGCAATCAGGGCGTAAAAAGCTCGAACGTAAAATTGAAAAAGACCATAGTCGGGTATGTTTTAAGCCTTGTGGTGTTAGAAAAATTTCACTTGAGCGAGTTTTGATGGAAGATGATGAAATGGAAGCTATTTGGTTAAGTGATTTTGAAGGCTTATATCAGCAAGAGTGTGCAGATAAAATGGGTATATCCAGAACAACATTTTCACGAATTCTTGAAAAAGCCCATCAAAAGATTGCAGATGCCCTTTTGCACTCTAAAGCAATTTCCATTGCAAAAAATAAAATTATTATAGGGGAAGATGATGAAAATAGCGATACCAGTAAAAACAGATAAAGAGAACCCAATACTATCACCATTGTTTGGAAAAGCCAAATGGTTTGCTTTTGTTGAGGAGGGCAAAGTAAAAATTGAAAGAAACGAGGAACAAGGTGGTGTTCGTGTTGTTGATTGGTTGTTTGAAAAAGGAATTGATGCTTTGATAATATCACATATGGGAAATTCACCATACACTTATATTAAAGAGGGAAGTGATATTTCTATCTTTTATGCAGGTGAAGAGAGAATTTCTCTTGAAGAAGTGATGAAAAAATTTGAAGATGAGACTTTGGTGATTGTAGATGATAGCAATAGTGCAAAAATCATCAGAAATCATTAAAAAGTTTTAATATGTTGATAGATAAAACAATATTACTTGTAACTTTACTAGTTATCGTTACAGGTTGTTCTGAAAACAAAGTCCATTACGATGGTGAAAAACTTTTAAAACTAAAGTGTGCATCATGTCATAATCTTGATATGCCACCAAAAACATATAAAGATGAAAAAGCTCCGCCTATGATGGCGGTGGCATTTCATGTGAAAGATTTTATGAAGGTTAGTTCTCCTAGTGATAAGAGACCAAAATTTATTAATTTCTTTCAAGATTATGTGCTTTATCCTGATGCTAAAAAATCATTTTGTGATAAAGAGAGTTTGGCTTCTTATGGTGTGATGCCTTCACAAAAAGGAAAAGTTAGCAAAGATGAGGTAAAAGCTATAGCTGAGTATGTTTTTGATTTTTACGATCAAGATAAATTTTTACAACAGATGAGAGTTCAAGCTGCTTTTGATGTGCTGCCAAAAGGTGAGCAAATAGCTACTAAAAAGGGTTGTTTAACTTGTCATGGAATAGACAAGAAAAAAGTTGCACCATCTTTCAAAGAAATATCCAAAAAAAGTTCTAAAGAGATTGTGCAAGTGATAGAAAATGGAAGTAGAGGAAAGTGGAAGGGATTTGAACGTATGACAATGCCTCCTTTTAAGGGAAAATTAACTTCCAAAGAGAAAGATATTTTGATTAATTGGATGAAAAAACTATGAAGTTTGAACTCAAACAAATAGGCACTGTATATTCACCTTTTTGTGATTTAGTTAATATGCCTGTACAGCCTAAAGGTGCGGAAAACATATATGCAACCATAGAAATAAAAAAAGATTATCAAGAAGGATTAAGAGATCTTGATGGTTTTTCCCATATCTATTTGATATATTATTTTCACAAAGTGAAAGAGCCAAAGCTTAAAGTTGTACCTTTTAATGACCATACTCATACACCAAGAGGTGTATTTTCTACTAGAACACCAATGCATCCAAATAGTTTGGGATTGTCGGTGGTAGAGTTAGTGAAAGTAGAAGAAAATATTGTTACGATTAAAGGAGTTGATATTTTGGATGGTACACCTGTTATAGATATCAAGCCATATATTGAAAATTTTGATAAAGTTGAGGGTATGACTCGTTTTGGATGGATGCAAGCTTCATTAGAAGAGGTGAGAAGGAAAAAATCTGATGATCGATTTGTGCAGCATTAAAAAGTATATTCATGTTTAAACTTGATAATCCAGCTAATAACCTTAAAAATATAACTCATGCATTTTTTCTTTCTTTGGCGATTACGATAGCTGAACCTTCAACGATTTTGCCTTTGATGGTACATCATTTTAGTGAAAGTTTGATTATTGTAGGTATTTTTGCTTCATTGCTCAGAGGTGGTGCTATTGTGGTGCAATTGTATGCTGCATTTCATGCTCAAGCTTATAAGAGGGTATTGCCATATCTTCGTAAAGTTTTCTTTTTTCGGTTTTTGAGTTGGTTGTTGATTGGAGTGAGCATTTATGTTATTGGAGATAGTCACAAATCTATAACACTTTTTTTTATTGGGTTAGGACTTTTTTTCTTCTCTTTTACCGCTGGATTTGGTGCGATTTATTTTAAAGAACTTCAAGCAAAACTTTTTTCAAAAAGCTATCGTGGTAAAACTATGGCAAATCGTCAAATAGCAGGCTCTATCGCATCAATTATCAGTGGTGGTATGACGGGATATGTTTTAAGTGCATTTACTGCTCCGTTAAATTATGCTTATTTGTTTATTGTTAGTAGTGGATTGATGGCGATTGGATTTATAGTTTTTAGTACGATTGAAGAGCCTGTTAAAAACAATGTATTATCCAAAGAGAAACATTTTGGACTTTTTATTCAAAATGCACTGAAACTTTTGAAGAAAGATAAACGATTACAGCGACAAATAACAGCAATACTTTTAGGAAATAGTTATTTTTTGGCGATGCCTTTTGTCATCCTCAATGCAAATAATAGTTTTCATCTTACTGGTTGGATGTTGGGTGGATTTATCACTGTTCAGATGCTTGGTAGTATTATTGGTAGTATCTTTTTATGGAGAAAAATAGATCATTATGAAAAGATGCTTTCATTGAGTATATTTCTTATGATAGCTGCTTTTTGTGTAGTTCTTTTATGTCATAGTGCTTGGTGTTATGGTCTTGTCTTTTTTTTATTTGGTATTGCATTAGATGGTTTTAATATCAGTGGCATGAATCTTGTGATTGAAATAGCTCCAGAAGAAAAGCGACCAATATATACAGCTTTGCAATCAAATATAACTTCTTTAGGGCTATTTTTCCCTATCATAGGAGGTACTATTTTAAAGTTTTCTGGAAGTTATGAAATTGTTTATATATTGACGATTTTACTTTTAGGTTTAGGTTTGTGGCTTAGCCAAAGGCTTAGATGACACTCCACCTCAATTGGAATCGGGAGGCTTTGCCTCCGTCTAATATTTGATGGAGCTGAAACACCATTTCCAGTAGTGGGTAGTATGTTTTTAAAAGTTATAATTTCCCTGTAGGTAAAAATATCGACCTGGTTCATTTAGTAGCATAGTGTTATCAACACCATTTCCTGCTGTCAATAGTACTAGATCTTTATATGTATTTGTGATGGCATAAGATTTATCTAAGATATTGTCTACTCCTGCTGTTATCTTGAAGTGTTTATATAGTCTGTGACTTGCTCTTAAGTTTAAAACACCATATCCCGCTAGT
>JALSQA010000354.1 GCA_026985685.1 Campylobacterales bacterium
ATTTAATACAATATCAAATAACATACATATAAAAGAGATTTTTAATCAACATAGTAAAATCATCAAATCATTTATACAAACAATTCATACCATTTCTTCTTTAACTACTTTTGAAAACAACCTCAATTTACAAGTCAATTATATCGCCAAAATGTTACAAGATCAACTACTTTCTCTCCAGGAGAGCACAGCACAATTGAGAGGCTTGGGTACAGGATACTTCGCCAAAAAGAAGATTACTCAAAAACAAAAAAAACAACTACTTTCTATTTATACTATGACAAAGGCACATATACAAAGTCTTGTAGATAACCAAGTATTGATCAATACAAATAATTATCTTGCCATTCAAAAAGAAACTATGGTAGCCAATTTAAAACTTGAAAATATTTTATCAATAATCAATAAACAAATTTTATTAGGTGATGTTAATTTTGATAGTCAGCGTTTTTTTAACTTAGCCACTGATGCACTTAATGAACAAAATAAACTTTATACATTACTCGCAGAAAATTATAAATCATTAGTTGAAAACTCTTACAAAGAAGTACTTCAGGATATCATCCTAAAATTTTTAGGGTTTATACTGATTCTTATGAGTGCTTTATATATTTTTGTCGCATTTTACCGATCTATCGCCACAAATCTTGAAAAACTAAAACTCGCTTCAAAAATGGTAGCAGAAGGAAAAACAGATATCCACTTAGAAGTCAAAACCAAAGATATACTAGGTCACGCCCTATTAGCATTTAATGATATGAGTCAAAAGCTTGATAAAAATATCTCTTTTTTAAATGGATATAAACTTGCTATCGACGAGAGTAGTATTGTCTCAAAAACAAACAAAAGTGGTATCATCACTTATGCAAATCAAATGTTTTGTGACCTTACAGGTTATACAAAAGAGGAATTGATAGGACGTTCTCACAATATCGTCCGACATCCAGATGTACCTAAAGAAACATTTAAAGATTTATGGAAAACCATCAAAGCAAAAAAAATATGGAAAGGCATTGTTCCAAACAGAGCAAAAGATGGAAGTACTTACATCGTTGATGCTACAATTATCCCTATTTTAGATGCCAATGGTGATATCATCGAATATATTGGTATAAGACATGATATTACAGAACTTGAAAAAACAAAAGAAGAGATACAAAAACAAAAAATCGACTTACTTACATCTGTACCAAATAGAAACCAACTGCTTGATGATTTACAAACTACAAAAAAACCTATCTTTTTGTATCTAAATATAGATGATTTTGCTAAACTAAATGACTTTTATGGCACAAAAATAGCTGATCAAGTCTTGATACATTTATCAAACCTTTTAAAAGAGATATCCCAGTCAACACAATCTAAACTATACAAACTACATGCAGATGGATTTTTATTGGTATTTGAAGAGGGTAAATTAACAAAAGAAAATCATGGCAGAATTTTACTTGAAATCATAAACTATATCGAATCAAAAACAATTGATTGTGATGCACAAAGCTGTGTAAGTATTACACTCAGTGGTGGTGCTGCATTATATGAGAGTAGTAATAACTATGAAGATTTATTATCTTATGCTTCTTTAGCAAGGAAAGTAGCAAAATCAAAATATAAAAAATTTATGACATATAACCAGGAGATGAACAAAGACTCTGATTATGAAAACAATATAGTATGGATCAATAAAATAAAAGATGCAATCTTAAACGATAGAATTGTTCCATTTTTTCAACCTATCATAGATAATAGCAATTCTACTATTACAAAGTATGAATCTTTAGTGAGACTGATTGATACAGATGGGAAGATTGTATCACCATTCTTTTTTCTTGATATCGCAAAAGAAGCAAAACTCTATACAAAAATCACCAAAATTGTATTGGATAAAACATTTGCAACATTTAAAAATCAACCTCAATATGAATTTTCAATCAATCTAACAGTACAGGATATTTATGATGAAGAGATTAAAAATTATATTTATCAAAAATTAGAAACTTTTCCACATACAAATAAAGTGATATTTGAGATAACAGAATCTGAAGAGATACATGATTATGAATTTATCAATACTTTCATTAAGAAAGTTAAAAGTTATGGGGTTAAAATTGCTATTGATGATTTTGGTACAGGATTTGCCAACTTTGAACACATCATCAAATTAAATGCAGATTTTATTAAAATTGATGGAAGTTTGATTAAAAATGTAGATCATTGTCATGATGCACAGATTATCACAGAATCAATTATAACATTTTCTAAAAAACTAGGAACCAAAACAGTTGTTGAGTTTGTACATAATGAAACTGTATACGAGAAAGTAAAAGCACTAGGAGCAGATTATTCACAAGGATTTTATCTTGGTGAACCAAGTCAAACTTTAAAGAAGATCCAAAATACTATATTAAATCAAGAAGTATAAAAATACTTCTTGATTAAAAAAGCTTACTTAAGCACCGCAACTTCCGCCACTTTGTCCACCGCCTGTTGAACAGGCACTTACACCTGGAGGTGTTGTAGGCTGGATAGCTTCATTGTCTACGCCACCTTCTTCGTTGATTTTTTCAATTTCATCCCAAAGTTTACTCGCAGCTTCTTGATATCTTTTTGC
Source organism: Campylobacterales bacterium (assembly GCA_026985685.1). Classification (GTDB taxonomy): domain Bacteria; phylum Campylobacterota; class Campylobacteria; order Campylobacterales; family QNZT01; genus QNZT01. The sequence continues at coordinate 2,612 of JALSQA010000354.1, forward strand.
TGTTTGTGTATCTGGTTTATGAAAAACAACAGGTTTACCAGTATCTCCACCTTCTCTAACCGCTGGTTCAATAGGCACTTCACTAAGAACTTGTGTATTAAATTGTTCAGCTAGTGGCTGTGTAGTACCTTTACCAAAAATATCGTACTCTTTTCCGCTATCTGGACAGATAAATCCACTCATGTTTTCAACTATACCAGCGATAGGAATATGTAATTTTTCAAACATATCCAAACTTCTTGTCGTATCATCAAGTGCAACTTTTTGAGGTGTTGTAACACATACACCAGCTGTCACAGGTACACTTTGAGCAAGTGTCAACTGTGCATCACCAGTCCCTGGTGGCATATCGATTACAAGTACATCTAATTCACTCCAAAGGATATCTTGTAAGAGTTGCTGAATCGCTTTCATGATCATAGCACCTCTCCAGATAAGAGACTGACCCTCTTCCATAAGTGATCCCATAGACATCACTTCTACACCATGACTTAAAATTGGTTTGACTTTATTTCCAACGATTTCAGGTTGCTGTCCTTCTACACCCATCATACGTGGGATATTTGGACCATAAATATCAGCATCTAAAAGTCCAACTTTTTTACCTTGCATAGCTAACGCGATAGCAAGATTTACTGTTGTTGTAGATTTACCAACACCACCTTTTCCAGAACTAACCATAACAAAATTTTTCACTTGTGGTGCAATATTTTTACCTTGTGAACTTGATTGTTTTGGCATTTTTGGTTTGGTAATTACAACATCTATTTTAGTAGCACCCAATAGTTGTAATTTTCTTGTGATATCATCTCTAAGCTGTTGTTCTACTTCTGGAGCAGAAGAAGATATATCAACTTCTACATAAACATTTTCATCACTGATATCTATATCTTTGACAAATCCAAAATCTACAATACTCTTTGTAAATCCAGGATACATCACCTCTTTTAATTTTTCTTCAACTGATTCTCTTGTAATCATATATTCCCCTATATTATATTTATTATTTGTTATTTTAGCTATTTTTACTATAAACTATGTTCAGCCACAATCTCTTGTGTGATTTTGTAAGAACAAAATTTTGGTCCACACATAGAACAAAACTCTGCCTCTTTAAATACATCCTGAGGCAAAGTTTCATCATGAAACTCTTTGGCACGCTCTGGATCAAGACAAAGTTCAAACTGTTTATTCCAGTCAAAGCTATATCTTGCATCACTCATCTCATCATCAACTTTCATCGCATCCTTACGACCTCTAGCGATATCTGCCGCGTGTGCTGCAATCTTGTAAGCGATGATACCATTTCGTACATCTTCTGCATTTGGAAGTCCAAGATGCTCTTTTGGTGTCACATAGCAAAGCATACTAGCTCCATGCCATCCACCAATAGCCGCACCAATAGCTGAAGAGATATGATCATATCCCGCTGCTATATCTGTAACCAAAGGTCCAAGGATATAAAATGGTGCTTCATGACAATACTCTTGTTCTATCTTCATGTTTCTCTCGATCTGATTCATAGGAACATGACCTGGACCTTCTATCATAACCTGCACATCTTTTTCCCAGGCACGTAAAGTCAAATCACCAAGTATTTTTAATTCACTAAGCTGTGCTTCATCACTTGCATCATAAAGACAACCTGGACGTAAACTATCACCCAAAGAGAGTGAAACATCATATTTTCTACAAATATCTAAAATCTCATCATACGCTGTATAAAAAGGATTTTCTTTATGATAATGCATCATCCATGCAGCCATAAGTGATCCACCACGACTAACAATACCCATCTTTCGCTTAGCGATATGAGGCATAAACTCTAGCAAAAATCCAGCATGAATTGTAAAATAACTAACACCCTGCTTTGCTTGTCTTTCAAGTACTTCAAGCATCTTTTCGATTGTTAAATCTTCGATTTTATTATTTACATCATGAAGTATTTGATAAATTGGGACTGTTCCTATAGGTATAGAAGCATTTGCAATGACTTCTTTACGTATAGCATCTAAATCACCGCCAGTTGATAGATCCATCAATGTATCTGCACCATATTGTTCAGAAACTTTAAGTTTTTCAACTTCACCTGCTGGATCAGAAGCTAATGCTGATGAACCTATATTTGAATTAATTTTACATTTTGCAGCAATACCGATTGCCATTGGCTTTAGATTGGTATGATTAATATTTGCTGGAATAATCATTCTCCCTCTGGCAACTTCACTACGTACAAGTTCAGCAGAAAGATTTTCAACTTTTGCGACATAATACATCTCTTCGGTAATAATCCCCTGCTTTGCATAGTACATTTGGGTACGCACGGTATCATTTTCTCTATTCTTTACCCATTGTTCTCTCATAAGTTTCCCCTATTCATTGGTCTTGTAATTCTACAACAATAAAGATAATGAATTCTATATTAGGAAAAAAAAAGGTTTTTTAGTGTATACTTTAGTAACACTTTAAAAGAAAAAGGATAATTTTTGACCGATTTAACCATTATTATCCTATCTGCTGGTAATTCTACACGCTTTGGGACTACTCATAAAAAACAATGGCTGCGTATAGGTACAGCTCCATTGTGGAAATTTGTAGCAGATAGATTAGGTAAGGCACTACATACGGAAAATATTATCATCACTGCTCACAAGAATGAAATCTCCTATATGCAAAAGCATGGAAACTATACAATAGTACAAGGAGGCGAAAGCAGACAAGAGTCTTTAAAAGAAGCTATTGCATATGTAAATACACCTTATGTACTTGTCACTGATGTTGCACGTTCATGTGTAGATCATGCGATGTTAAAGCGTATTGTTGATGCTAAAGAGAAGGCAGATATTATTGTCCCCTATTTACCTGTAAGTGATACAGTTGTATATCATGAAGAGACAATTGATCGTGATAGTGTAAAATTAATCCAGACACCACAACTCTCTAAAACATCTGTTCTAAAAGAAGCATTAAAACAACAAAAGCTTTATACAGACGATAGCAGTGCTATCAAAGCAAATGGAGGAACAGTTTTTTATGAAAAAGGTTCAATAAACGCTAAAAAAATTACAGTATTTGACGATTTGTCAATGTTAGAGTGTTTGAAAGCACCATCACAGCAATTATTTACAGGTACAGGATTTGATGTACATCAGTTTTGTGAAAATAAAACAATGGTTTTAGGTGGTGTCAAAATTGATTCAGAGTTAGGTTTCAAAGCCCATTCTGATGGAGATGTCGCCATTCATGCACTTATTGATGCTCTTTTGGGAGCTATTGGCGGTGGTGATATTGGAGAATTATATCCTGATACAGATAGTAAAAATAAAAATATTGATTCAAAAGTAATGCTAAAAGAGGTAGTTACTTTTATCAATCAAGTAGGTTTTATAATCAACAATGTTGATATCACAATTATGGCACAAAAACCAAAGATATCACCATACAAACAACAGATGCGTGAAGTTTTGGCTTCTATTTTAAAACTAGAACCAATCTTTGTAAATATAAAAGCAACGACAACCGAAAAGCTAGGATTTGTCGGTAGAAAAGAAGGTGTAGCCGTACAAGCTGCAGCAACATTACAATATTATAACTGGAAGAGAACATGAAGATTTTAATCGTAGAAAATGAGATTTATTTAGCACAAAGTATATCTACAAAATTAACCGAACTTGGACATCACTGCGAAAGTGCACCAACGATAAAAGATGCTATTAAGGATGAAGAGTTTGATGCAGTATTGCTCTCTACAAATATTTCTGGACAAAACTTTTATCCACTGATAGAACATTATAAAAAATCAATTATTATTTTAATGGTTTCTTATGTTAGTAATGATACGGTATCTAGTCCACTAAAAGCTGGTGCAAATGATTATATTCTTAAACCTTTCATGATTGAAGAGTTGGTACGTAAATTAAACCATTTACAAGATTATATCAATTTCAAAAAAGAGAACGAGACTTATCGAAGTTATATAGATCATCTTTTGAAAAAATCACCACAGCAAGAAATCACAAACAAAACCAAACTACCTATTCTTTTAAAAGTAAATTATCAAAAAAATGCAGATGCCATTGTCTTTAATTACACTAAAAAGTTTAATGAATCTTTTACTTTCATCTCACTTGATGATGCAGATGCTATATCACAACTTAAAAAGATTCATGAAAATGAACTTGTATATCTGATAAATTTTCAAAACCTTAAGAAAAGTGACAAGACTAAAGTTTTATCACTTATTCAAAATAGGCGTGTTATACTCTCTACTACGGACTTAAATGATGCACAAGATAGTGATATGCAAAGTATCGAAGTCAAAAACGAAGAAGGTGTATTTGAAAAAGGAGATATCCTTTCTATAGAAAATTATGTCAAATATATCATCGTCAAATATCAAAATAAATTTCCAGATACTGAACTCTCCAAAAAATTAGGTATCTCAAGAAAAAGCTTATGGGAAAAACGAAAGAAATATGGGATCTCCAAAAAGAAATAACGAACTTCACATAGACAACGAAGCCCTCACGACACTTGCTATGGTCAAAGAGGGTATTTTGTTTCCTGTGGATAAGCTTATGAATGCACAAGAAGCAAAACAAACAGATCTTACAGGTCGATATAAGGGAGAAATTTTTCCCTTCTCTTTTATACTAGCCCCTGGTGGTCTACGTAATGAGAAAGTTTTACAAAGTGCAAAACCAGGAGATATCTTATATATTGTCGTTGATGGTGAAAATCGTGGAGAGATTATCGTAGAAGAGATTTTTCCAATAGATAGAAACGAGCGAATCCAACGTATATTTGGTACGACTGACTCTTCACATCCAGGTGTAAAAGATACACTTGATCGTCTTGGTCATTATGCTATTAGTGGTGAGTATAAGATAGACTGTGCTGAAATACGTACTGTTAAAAATGCTATTAACACGATGCAAGAACTCACTAAAGCAAAAACAATATCTGCGATTATGCTAACAGCCAAACCACTTCACAGAGCACATGAAAGATTTATCCGTATCACATTAGAGAAGAGTGATTTGGTTATATTATTTTTACTGCGTCCTTACAAAGTAGATCAATATTCATATGATTTGCGTCTTAAGACTGTCAAATATTTTATAGATAACTTTTTGCCTACTAACAAAGTTTTGATAGTGCCTTTTGAAAACACATATATTTTTGCAGGTTTTAACAATATCATTCTTGATGCAATAGCTGCTAGAAATTTTGGCTGTACTAATCTAGCAGTAGGTCAAAATCATGCAGGTATCGGCTTGTATTATGATAATACAGGTACTAAGTCAATTGTTGATCAATACAATGACTTAAAAATCAAAATCGATGTCAGTAATGAATTTGTTTATTGTAATGAGTGTAAAACTTTAGTAAGTACCAAAACTTGTCCACACGGAAGTCATCACCATATCACTTATGATGCCCAGTTTATCCTCGAACTTTTAAATGCAGGTGTATTACCACCAGCTGTATTAGTGAGAAAAGAGATATCTGCTATTTTACTAAGCAATCTCTATCCAAAAAGATTTGATAAACTCATCCAAAAATTCAACAATTTTTTCCCAAGTGCAGGATTACTTGAAGATATGTCTGAAGAGAAATTTTATCTTGAAATCATGAAGCTGCATCAAACTGTATCTCTTACCTAAAAGGTTATTTATGCGAAA
>JALSQA010000355.1 GCA_026985685.1 Campylobacterales bacterium
GGTCTTTTGTTTGGAGTCGATGATACAAAAGCATTAACACAAGCAATAAACTTTTATCTCCAGGATTCTGACAACTCTGGGCACTATGCACAAGAGGGCTATAAACGTGCATTAGAGTTTGATATCTCCAAAATAGCACAAGAGTATATAGATACTATTAAAAAGGAATTATCTTCATGTGTGGTATAGCAGGTTTTATAGATTTTAACAACAAAAGCGATCAGCAATGTTTAGAAAACATGACAGATGTTTTACATCACAGAGGTCCAGATGATAGTGGTTATCAACTTTTTCAAAGCCAAGTAGCACAGATTGGATTGGGGCATAGGAGATTGAGTATCCTTGATCTAAGTAAATCTGGACATCAGCCTATGAAACATCAATCATTGCATATAGTCTACAATGGTGAGGTTTACAACTTTAAAGAGATAGCACATGATTTACAACAGCTAGGTTACAGTTTTGACTCTCATTCTGATACTGAAGTGATATTAAAATCTTTCGATGCCTGGGGTATAAAAGCAGTTGATCATTTTAACGGTATGTTTGCATTTACTATTTACGATGAAAAAAGTGAGAAGATTTATATTTTCAGAGACAGAAGCGGTATCAAACCTCTTTTTTGGTATAAAAAAGATGATCTAATCCTCTTTGCAAGTGAACTAAAAAGCTTCCACCAGCATCCAGATTTTCAAAAAACATTAAATAAAAATTCGATAGCTCTATTTTTACAACACCAATATATCCCAGAACCTCATACGATATTTGAACATACTCATAAATTAAAAGCAGGTCACTTCATGGAGATATCACTCCATACTAAAGAGATCAAAATCGAAAAATACTGGGATGTAATCAATGCCTACAATAGTGAAAAACTTGATATTTCAGAAGATGATGCATTAAACAAACTCGATAGCTTACTCAAATCTGCTTTTTCTTACCGTATGGTCGCTGATGTACCAGTAGGAGTTTTTTTAAGCGGTGGATATGATAGTTCTCTTGTAACAGCTATACTACAAAATGGTATGAGCCAAAAACTCAAAACATTTACGATAGGTTTTCATGAAAGAGGCTATGATGAAACACCTCATGCAAGAGCTGTAGCTAAACATCTAGGCACAGAACATACTGAATACTTTTGCACACAAAAAGATGCACTTGATATCATCCCAACTCTTCCCCAAATGTTTGATGAACCTTTTGCCGATAGTTCAGCCATACCTACAACTTTAGTAAGTAAACTTGCTAAAGAGAAAGTCAGTGTTAGTCTGAGTGCAGATGGTGGAGATGAGATATTTGCAGGATATGAAACTTATACAACTGTACTTTCATGGTATGCAAAAATGCAAAAACTTTCTCCATCTTTGCGTAAACTAGGACACAATTTTATGGGAGCAATAAATCCAGAACATATCCCTTATCTAAAAAACACATACAACTTTGCAACACGTTATGAAAAGATCAAAAATTTATTGCTTTGTGAAGATAGTGTCGAGGCGATGAAATTAACTATGTCTTACTTCACTCCAGATGAGATAGAAAAAGCACTAGCCTATACATACCAAAAACAAAAAACAAACTTTGATACAAAAAGCCAACTAAATAGCAACAACGACAACATAGATCAAATGCTTGCCATAGACTATAAAACATATATGCTAGATGATATACTTACTAAAGTAGACCGTACGACTATGAGTGTAAGTCTCGAGGGAAGAGAACCACTGCTTGACTATCGTATCATCGAATTTGCAGCAAAACTCCCTTCACATTTAAAATACAAAGATGGTACAAAAAAATACTTACTAAAACAACTAACCCACCAGTATATCCCTAAAGAAATCATGGATAGACCAAAGATGGGTTTTGGTGTACCTTTGATGGA
>JALSQA010000356.1 GCA_026985685.1 Campylobacterales bacterium
TCTTTTATCTCATAATGCTGTGGAGATGATTCATAAATAAAACCATCTTTAGCAACATAATAAAAGATTTTTTCTCCCTCTTCTTTGACAATAAAATCTTCACTTACAACAACATCAAGATTATGGCTTAATTCTATTTGTGTAAAATTGATAACACACCCTTTACAATTTCTACCAATTTGACCTTCTCTTGATTTGTGTACTTCGATAACCAAGTCGCCTTTTTGTACGGTTTGCATAAAATCACGATTTGAATGATCAATATTTTTCTCTTCTTGTGTATCAGAACTGTTTTTTTCAAAATGCAAAATTAATTCACCATTATTTTGATGTACAACTTCTAAGCCCTGACAAAGAGTTATCAGATAATTTTTTGAAACTTTTGCATTGATTTGAATATCAGAAACTAAAGCTTTTAATTCATTTTTGTAAGTATCATTTCCAAAGCCGAGTAATATGCCTAATTTTGCTTTACGTTTATCGATATGTTCCATTAAATCATTAAACAATGAATCTGTAAAATTGATATTATTTTGAGGAGGTACTTTTAAAATGATTTTTGTAAGTGATTTATTGCCACCTATGCCCATTTTAAGAGGTAGCTTTTTCTTCTCTTTTTTAAAAACTTCAATATTTATCTTTTGTTTGATATCTATATTTGGATTTGTCAGTGTTTCCAAAGAGAAAAATTTTTTCTCTTCAATAGGAGATACTTCTTGATATTTGGGTACATTGCCTTGTTTATAAAGAGTTTTATAAGACAGGATACGAAAATCAAGCTCTTTAATGGATATATTATAACTAAGGGCAATCTTTTCTAAATCTTTATCAACATCTTCACTCCACAGCACAAGCTTTTGAAATTGTGTTTGCTGAGATGAAGCTGCTTTTTTAGCAGAAGACTTAAAAATATCCAAGAGTGCCAAATTATAATCCTTTGAGAAAATGTAAAATTTCTCTTAAATCGACACTATATGAATTTTATTTAGTAAAAAGTTAGAATATTTATTATTTTTAAGAAACTTCTTTGATTTTTCTCTCTAAAAGCATGATAATATCATCTTGATTTTTTAGCAATTGTTTTTTCTCTTTTAACTCTTTGAGTAACAGCTCTTTATCATGTTTTATCATTTGAAAATCTTTTTGGATCTCTTTAATCAACTCTTCTAGTTCAGAATAATTTGCCTGGAGAAGTTTTAACTGTTCTGTTTTCTCTTTTAATGCTTTTTCTGTTTCTATAAATATAGAACTTTTTTCATCTTGAATACGTTGTAAAATACGTAAATCACTTTTTATTTTTACAATCATTTCATTTTTTTCATTGACAATTTTGGCTAATTTTGCTTTTTTTTCATTGTAATCTTCATGGTATCTTGCTTTTGCATAAAAAAGACCTATCAGGTATCCAACACCTAAAATCACAAATAAAACTACTGCCATCTCAACTAAAAACTGTGTCATCCTACTTCCTTCTTACCAAAATATTTATTCGACGATTTATATTACTATATATATCCCCACTTATAGGATATTGACTGCCATATCCTTTTGTCTGAATCTCTACATCCGATAAAGCACTTTTAAGATATCTTCCAACAATACCTGCCATCTTTATACTTACATCAGAAGCAACACCTTCTTGTGTATATCCTTCCACTTCTATCTTATATGGATAAGTTAAACTTTTAAGTAAATTAATTACTTTATTGAGAATAATTTTATCATCTTCTTGCAATAAATTTGATTGTCTAAAAAAATTGCCTTTTTCAACTAAGTTTTTTATAAGAACATTGATATCAGGCTGTGGTGTGGCTTTTTCTTTGGATATAGTTTGCTTCTTTTTTAGTACTTTTTGCTCTATCACTTTTAAATCTATC